>JAWCQS010000078.1:0-2682 GCA_038869655.1 Bathyarchaeia archaeon
TGTATTCCTCGGCAGCTTTACTCATAGCTTTCACATAACCACGTCCCATTGCATGCTCCGTAAGCATCATACCGATCGGCCCCCCTCCCTTAGGAATTCCAGCCTCTTCCATCGCAGGAAAAAGCAAATCTTCCTCCTTCCCATGATGGCATTTGTCCGCAAAAAATTTAATAAATTCAAGCACTTGTTCAAGATGCCCTGGCTCTACTCTTTCTCCAGAATCAAGTTTTTCGCAAACTTTTTCCAAAATTCTTAACATTAACTTGATGGCTTTGTGTTCTTCCTTTAACTGTTCTGTAAAACTCGTCGTATTTCACCTCCTTGTTATTAATTAGAGAGTTGATTTCAAATATTTCTTATAGTCATTAATCATTAATTAATTCGACCTTTGTTGTTCCTCGGCTCAAAGGAATTAAGGCATCAAAGATTCCACTAAAGTCCCTTATGCCTACATAGGATATGGCTTCAGACATTTCGGGTATGCTTTACTTTTTTGTGGCAAGACTTCTTGATTTCCTAATTCGTGACGAATTAAAGGATGAATGGCAAAAACTCTTGGAAGCTTATGGAATTAATTTAATTATGTAAGATCATTTTTAAGCAAGATAAAGCACAAACTCGACGGTCTTTATTTTTAACTTCATAATGATAACCTAATAGAGATGCGAACACTAAGCTTTTTATTCTCAACAAACGTTAAATTTTACAATAAATGGTTTAAGAGTTTCAAAGTAGAGGTGCTAAGAATGGTAAGTTTTGGAATAGGATTGATAGGAAATACTCCTCCAATTGATACGGCAAAGATAGTCGCTCTAGCGGAAAAGCTTGGTTTCGATTATGCTTGGATAGCCGATGAAAGCCCCTCTTATCCTTTTAGGGATGTTTTCGTGACTTTAACAACATGCGCTCTTAGGACTAAAAAGATACGGCTAGGTACTGGAGTTTGTAATCCATATTCCCGACACCCATCTTTAATAGCCTTTGCAACTTCAGCACTTTATGAATTAGCAAAAGGAAGGATAGCTTTAGGGATAGGACCAGGAGGATCTTTATCGCTTAGACCGATCGGGGCTAAGCTTTGGGAAAAGCCAGCTATAGCAGTTAGGGATTGCATAGTTAATTGTAAAAAGCTCTTTGCCGGAGAATCTGTTGATTTTGAAAGCGATTTATTCAAGATTAAAAACTCTAAACTCCCAAAAGCTCCAATAAAAGTTCCAATTTATGTGGGAGCAAGGAGCCCGCTTATGCTTCTCATGACTGGCAAGTACGCAGATGGTGCATTGCTCACCTCTCCTTTAGAATACATGGAGTTTGCTAAAGAAAAGATTGAAGAGGGAGCAAAAAAGGCTGGAAAAGATTTTTCCAAGATAGACATCGCAAATTGGCTTCCTTTCGCTGTTTCAAAGAGCAGCGAGGAGGCAAAAGAATTGGTAAAGATAGATATTTGTTTCATGGTTGCAGATTCTCCTTCAATAGTTCATGAAAAAATAGGATTGTCGATTGATGAAGTTAACTCTATTAGGGAGGCGCTTTCAAAAGGCTTAGACGAAGCGGCTAAGCTGGTGACTGGAGAAATGATAGATGCATTTTCGATAGCAGGAACCCCTTCTGAATGTGTAGAAAAAATTCATAAGTTCATAGATGCGGGAGTTGATCAAATAATACTTGGATCACCTTTTGGTAAAAAGCTTGAAGAAGGTCTTAGAATCGCCGGAAGATCGATTTTGAAAAAGTTTTAAAGAGATGACTTAATCTTGTTTTATGGTTGGGCAGGTTTAATACTAGAAGTAAATTTAACGAATAAAAAAATCGTGAAGAAAGAACTTTCAAAAGATTTAGCAATAAAGTACTTAGGAAGCAGAGGATTTGCTTCAAGGATTTTGTATGAAAGATGCAAACCAAAGCTTGATCCACTTTCGCCCGAAAATCTCTTAATATTCTCGGTAGGCCCCATTACTGGAATGTTCTGGCCAACTCCATCTCGTTATACCGTAACCGCTAAATCTCCTTCGACTGGAGCTTTAGGCTATGCCAACTCCGCTGGACATTTTGGTCCAGAACTTAAATTTGCCGGGTATGATCTAGTAATATTTTCAGGAGCTTCTAAAGATCCTGTTTATTTATCCATAATTGATGATGAAATCGAGTTAAGACCAGCAAAGCATCTTTGGGGAAAAACTACTCACGAAACTGAAGACATGATAAACGATGAACTTGGCGATCCTGAGATCAAGATTGCTTCGATAGGCCAAGCGGGGGAGAATCTAGTGAAGTACGCATCCGTGATGAACGATTATTATAGGGCTGCTGGCCGTACGGGTATGGGAGCTGTGATGGGCTCTAAAAAGCTAAAGGCGATAGCGGTTAGGGGAACAAAAAGGAGAAAAATGGTTGCTGATCCTGAAAAGCTTCATGAATTGGCCATATGGGCTTTCAAAGAGGCGGGGTTTGGTCCAAAAACCGAATGGTTTAGGAAATGGGGAACGCCTTCATTGATAGAGTCAAAAAACCTTAGAGGGGACCTTCCAGCAAAGAATCATCAGCTTGCTCATTTTCCTTGGGCTGAAGAAATAAGCGGAGAAACCATTAGAGTTAAGTATCTAATGGCTGAAAAGGCATGCTTTGGATGCCCAGTTCACTGTTCAAGGTTTACGCTAGTAAAGTCTGGGCCTTATGCCGGAA
>JAWCQS010000078.1:2692-4797 GCA_038869655.1 Bathyarchaeia archaeon
TATGGGAGAAGGCCCAGAATACGAGACTTTAGATGCTTTCGGGCCTATGTGCTGGAACCCGGACTTTGGGACTATAGCCAAAGCCAACCTTATGTGCAACCAATATGGGCTTGATACCATGTCTACGGGAGTAGCCATAGCTTTTGCAATGGAATGCTATGAAAAAGGAATTCTTTCAAAAGAAGAGGTCGGAGATCTTGATTTGAGTTGGGGAAATTCGGATACAATTATAAAGCTTGTAGAAATGATTGCCAAGCGAGAGGGAATAGGAAACGTACTTGCTGAAGGCGTAAAGAAGGCATCTGAAATTATAGGGAAAGGCTCAGAAAAGTATGCGATGCATGTAAAGGGCTTAGAGTTGGCACGTCAAGAGCCTAGGTCTTTAAAGGCGTTTGGGCTTGGACATGCTGTAGGAAATAGAGGGGCTGACCATCTTTATGGGCTTCCTACGATTGGTTATGGAAACTATGAGATAGCAAAGAGATACTTTCCGCATTTAACTGAGGAAGATTTAAAGGAATTCATGGATTTGAGTTCATGGAAACATAAAGCCTTGCAGCTCTCTTTTACTGAAAAAGTATGCGCTGTAGCTGATTCGCTTGGAGTATGCAAATTTACAACAGCCGAAAATTACTGTCTTACTTCAGTAAACTTGGCTGAAGCTCTTACGGCAATAACAGGAATAGAATTCACTGAAAAAGACCTGCTCCTAGCCGGAGAGCGAATAGTAAACGTTGAGCGGGCTTTCAATGCTAGAGAAGGTTTTTCAAGAAAAGACGATAATTTACCAAGAAGGTTTTTAGAGGAGCCTTATGCCGCACCTGGATTGAAACCACAAACCGTAGAGCTTGATAAGATGCTCGATGAATACTATGAACTTAGAGAATGGGATAAAAACTCTGGGCTTCCAAGTTATAAAAAGCTAGTAGAGCTAGATTTAAAAGATATTGCGGATGAGCTTAGAAAACTTAAAATCATTAAATGATTGAAAGAAGTATTGGAGTGTGTATGATTTGCAAGAGAAACTTGGAGGTTATGCTGGCAAGATACTTCGAGTAGATTTATCCAAAGGAAAATCGATTCAACAACCACTTTCAATCGAAATGGTAAAGGGATTCCTTGGTGGAACTGGATTTCAAGCAAAAATCCTCTGGGAAGAAACCGATGCCAATACGGATCCGCTTGGACCGGAGAATGTTCTAGTGTTCGCCACTGGTCCACTTATGGGAACAATGTGGACCGGAAGCAATAGAATCAATGTAGCCGCTAAATCACCTTTAACTGGAATATGGGGAGAATCTAATGCTGGTGGGCATTTTGGTCACGCCATCAAGTATGCTGGTTATGATATAATCATAATTAAAGGCTCTTCTAAAAATCCAGTCTATTTATGGATAGACGATGATCATGTAGAATTGAGGAGTGCAAAGCATTTATGGGGAAAATTGACCTCTGAAGTGAATGATACTATTAGAGAAGAAGTTGGAGGCTCTGAGGTTCAAGTGGTATGCTGTGGACCGGCAGGCGAAAACTTGGTGAAGTTCGCTGGAATAATCCATCACACTAGAGCAGCTGCAAGATGTGGTTTAGGAGCTATAATGGGATCCAAAAATCTAAAAGCAGTAGCTGTTAGGGGCTCGAAGAGTATAGAATTGGCCTATCCAGATAGATTCTATGAATTCGTTGAAGAAATAATAACTCAATGCAGGGAAAGCAAACATTTACAGAGAAGAAAGGATTATGGAACAACTATTCTTGTAGAATTGATGAATGAAATCGCAAGATGGCCAGTAAGAAATTTCCAAACAGGATATTTTCCATATGCCAAAGAGATGGGTGGTGAAATTATCAGAGAAAAATATAGAGTAAAAGATAGGGGATCTTTTTCATGTTTGTCACCTTGCGAAAAACCTTTAATGATCAAGGAAGGATCCTATAAAGGAATTTATGAAAAAAATCCAGAATATGAGACGCTTTCAGCAATCGGCGCTAGGTGCGGAATTCATAATTTAGATGCGATAATTTATGCCAATAAACTTTGTAACGATTATGGAATTGATACAATATCCCTTGGTGGAACAATTTCTTGGCTTATGGAATGCTAT
>JAWCQS010000079.1:0-4775 GCA_038869655.1 Bathyarchaeia archaeon
ACAGGCTTTTTACACGAGAAGTTCGACGAATTGAAAAAGAATTTCAAAAAATCGCCATACCTCATAACTTATCTAAAGGCAAGGCTTGACGATATCGGCTACGGGATAACTTCATGCCTGACTCATCATTGCAATTTTAATAAATATCATGTTGAAGAGCTGGTAAAGGCGAATAAGCTAGCTGGAACAAAGATGATTATTGCTGTTGGAAGCCAAGATAGGCATTATGATGAGAGGATACTGGATATCCCTGCTTCAAAAGCTATCGAGAGGCTGGATGACTATTATAAAAAGTTTTCAGGAACCGAAAGGGTTAAGTTGATTCCTGGACCTGATCAAGAGTTTTCTAACAGTCCGGAGCTTTTGAAAGCTTTAAAAAGCTGGTCGAATGAGCATGGAACTTTAATCCATATCCATACTTCTGAAGAACCAAACACCACAAGATGGTTCATAGAAACTTACAAAACTACGCCCATAGAGTACTTAGATAGCGTTGGAGTTTTGGACGAGAAAACAACGCTTGCCCATGTAGTCAACGTTAGCGATAAAGAGCTTGAGATAATCAAGGAAAGAGGCTGTAAGGTAGTCCATAACCCTCTCGCAAACACGATCTTGGGCTCCGGTATGCCTCCGATAGTGAAGATGCTTGAACTTGGAATACCTGTAGCCATTTCTACGGATGGATCTGGAAGTAGTGATAATCAAAACATTCTAAACGCTGCAAGGCTTGCTTCACAATATCAAAAAGCCTTCAACAAAGATGCGAAAGTTCTTTCCGCTCAAGAAGTTCTTGAGATGATAACGATTAAGCCAGCCGAGATGCTTGGTTTTAATTCTGGCTCCCTAGAACCTGGAAAGGATGCTGATGTAGTGGTGATAGATCTTTCAAGACCAAACCTCGTACCAACTAGGATGGACAACGTGATGGAAAACCTAGTATGGGCAACAAGTGGATCGGAGATAATGCACGTTATCGCCAATGGGAAAATACTTTTAGAAAATTATGAATTCAAAACCTTAAATATTGATAAAATATTGATGGATGTTCAAAAGCTTTCAGAAATGTTCATTGAGTATAAAAGTCTTACGAAACCGATCAAAGGAACTGGGGCTCATAGGTGAAGAGCGGTTTTGAGTTTTAGAAGTTCACAAGTTTAACAAAATTCAGGTGGGTTTATAAGTTTAGTATTCGCAATGATGAAAGTAGGGAGTAATGGCTAGTATTAAGGACTTTGGGGATATATTTTCTAAAAGTTACGATAAAGGTTCTTTGTGCCTTTACTGTAAAGGAGGAAAGATGCTCTGTGGAAAATCGCAATGCCCGATAATCCTTAAAGCTCAATCTTTGATTAAAAGGAGCTACCTGTTAGAATCGGAACTAATCCATGGAACAACGCCCCCTGGAATCTTCGTTGGCAGAGTGGGCTATCCAAAAGTTTATATTGGGCCTTTGGTTCCTCCATTTCTAGGAGATACGGAGATCCTCGATACTCCTGAATTATGGTTAGGAAAGTCTATTCCTGAGATAGTAGATTATCGATACTCGCTGATTAGAGGAAAGTTTTTAGCCAATATTCATGATGCCTCTAAAGGTGGAAAATTCGTAGAGCTATTACAAGAATTGGCTATGGGAATTAAATCAATTGATTCTGAAGCCTATTTTAAGAAAAAACCAAAGGGCATGATAGCCTTGGATGATGATTCTCAACCCTTTGGGCCTTCAGCTCCTTTAGAATACTTCAAGGTTTCATCGAATATCAAAGTCGATCATAGAATCGAAAAGGCTTTTTATGATAGAGATTTGAAAGCATCCGAGGCTGTGATTTCTCTATACAAGAGTGGAGTTCTTGTAACAAAAATTCAAAGAACCTTTAGCGCTGGAATGTTGGGATTGGCGTCTAATAGAAAATTCGTTCCAACAAGATGGAGCATAACCGCTGTAGATAGCCTCGTCTCTTCTTACTTGATCGATGAAATAAAAGAGTATAACACCATAGATGAGTACAGGGTCTATTCTTTCATAAACCTTGATAACGTATTCATAATAATTTTCATTCCTGAAAAATGGAGTTTTGAATGGATTGAGGCTTGGTTTCCAGGAACCACTTGGAACGTTGAAGGGACGATCCCTGAAATGATGGGGGATTATGAAGGTTACTATGGAAGAAAGACCTATCCTGAAGTGGGCGGTTGCTATTATTCGGCTAGATTAGCGGTGGCTGAAAAATTAAACGCCGAGAGAAGGCAGGCTACTGTTATAGCCTTAAGGGAGATCCATCCCGGCTATGTCTTGCCAGTTGGTGTTTGGAACGTTAGGGAAAGCGTTAGGGAGGCTCTAAAAAAGCCCCCAGTCATTTTTAATGATCTTAAAAGCGTCTTGAATCACATAAGCGATAAGTTAAGAGTCCCTATAAGGGCATGGCTTCTCAATAGTAGATTGCTTGATCAAGCTTTAACCCAAAAAAAGATAAGAGATTTCTTGATAGATTAACGATGGATTACTTTTATGTAAAATGCAAAACAGCTCTTTCGAAAAGCTTACTCCCTGGTTTGGATTACTCTTTAAACCCTTACTTTGGGTGCGAGCATGGTTGCTTATACTGTTATGTTCCATCGGTTTTTCGCAGTGAAGAATTAGCTTCAAATTGGGGAAAATTTGTTAGAGCAAAGATGAACATCTTAGAAGTATTAAAAAAAGAGTTAATGAAAAGCCCAAAGGGAGTTATCGGAGTTAGTACTGTTACAGATCCCTACCAGCCTTTAGAAAAAAAGCTTCAACTCACTAGGGAGTGCTTAAAGCTATTGTCCAAGCATAGACTTACTGTATCTATACAAACTAAATCTATGCTAGTGTTAAGAGATTTAGACGTTTTGAATCCATCAAACTTTGATGTTGGAATCACCATAACTACAATGGAGGATTGGTTGGCGAAGGAGATAGAGCCAGAGGCGCCAAGTCCAAGCTGTAGGGCTAAAACTCTTGAAGAACTCTCTCAGAAAAATATACCAACATGGATATTTTTTGGTCCAATCATCCCAAGGATAAACGATAGAGAGGAAAATATTGAAAAAATAGTGATGCTTGCAAAAAGGACCAATAGCGAGTTGCTCTACGATAGGCTGAACTTAAAATCTTTTGTGATGAGAAGGTTAGAGCCTTTTTTAGAAAGAGAAAGCCCAGAGTTGATAGAGGAGCTACCTAAACTTTTAGCGAGTAACTCTGGATATTTTAAAAGGATAGAGAGGCTTATAGAAAAAGCTTGTAAAAAATATGGAGTTAAATTTGGGTTCGCATTTTTTAGGCGTTGAGGCTCGATATTATTTTATCAATTCAACCCTTCTTTTTCCCTTCATCAATTTAGTAACTCTGACTATTCCTCTGATCTCAAGTTTCATTAGAGTTTTATTTAATTTTTCATAGCTTACTTCATTGAGAGTTTTGTTCAACTCTTCATAAAGTTCAGTGTCAGTTATCGCTCCCTTTTTCTCGAGTATTTCAACTATGGCAAGTTGAAAGGGATGTGGGCTCCAAACTTTTTTCATTCGATTGCCCCCTAAGCCCATGCAGCAGGAATAGTGGCACGTTCCCTTTTGAACCTTTTGAAGAAATTCTGATACCAACTTTCCATGCCAGGAGTTAAACTTGGCTTGATTTTATTCAAAGCTGATTTAAAATCATTAAGCGTGACTTCTTTAGCCTCTATATTCCTCCTCAAAGCTATCATAGCAGCTTCACGACAAACAGCCTCTATATCGGCTCCAGAATAATCTGGAGTCATTTCAGCCAATTGCTTAAGGTCTACATCCTTCGCTAGGGGCATATTCCTTGTATGGATTTTGAAAACTTCCAACCTTGCTTCCTCGTTTAAAGATGGTACGTAGATTATTCGATCTAGCCTACCAGGCCTTAGAATGGCTGGGTCGAGTATATCTGGTCTATTCGTTGCGGCGATTACGACTACATTGTCTAAAGTTTCTATTCCATCCAATTCCGTTAACAGTTGGCTTATAACTCTCTCGGTTACACCTGAGTCCCCATACCCGGCGCCCCTTCTAGGGACGATGGAATCGATCTCGTCAAAGAATATTATAGCAGGAGCGGCTGTCCTTCCCTTCCTGAAGACTTCTCTAATGGCCTTCTCGGACTCTCCAACCCATTTGGAGAATATCTCCGGACCTTTGATGCTGATAAAGTTTGCCTCGCTCTCGTTGGCAACAGCTTTAGCCAGTAGAGTTTTTCCACATCCTGGAGGGCCGTAAAGCAAGATGGCTTTGGGAGGCTTTATTCCAAGCCTCTTGAACACATCTGGTTTTTTGATTGGCCATTCGACGATTTCTTTCAATTCTTGCTTAACTTCTTTAAGGTCGCCGATATCATCCCATAAAACGTTTGGAACTTCTACAAAAACTTCTCTCATGGCTGTTGGTGTAACCTCTCTATAGGCTAAAATAAAATCGTTTATCTTAACTTCCATTTTTTCAAGAATATGAGGGGGTATCCTCTCTTCTTCAACGTTGATTTCAGGCAAATACCTTCTCAGAGCCTTCATAGCAGCTTCTCTGCATAAAGCCGCTATATCGGCTCCAGTATAGCCATGAGTCATTTCAGCCAATTGCTTAAGGTCTACATCCTTCGCTAGGGGCATATTCCTTGTATGGATCTGAAGTATCTCAAGCCTTCCTTGCCTATCTGGTACTCCTATCTCTATCTCTCTATCGAACCTTCCAGGCCTTCTTAAAGCAGGATCTATGGCGTTAGGTCTGTTTGTTGCCCC
>JAWCQS010000080.1:0-4711 GCA_038869655.1 Bathyarchaeia archaeon
GCCAATCCTTCTCCGAATCGGAATACCAGTACCCTATAAGTGCATAACTACAAAGCCCAACACCCTCCCATCCAAAAAGCATTTGGATTAAGTTATCACTCATCACTAGTAGAAGCATATTTCCAATGAATAGGTTCATGAAGAACCAATAACGTGTCAATCCAGAATCGTTATGCATATAGCCTAAAGAATAAACCATTATTAGAAAGCCTATAATGGCGACTATGTTAGCCATTATTACGCTTAAGGGATCCACCATGACTCCTGCTTTTATTTCACTCAATACTGGCGAATTTGGCAATACTATCCATTCGATTTGATTATGGACAAGCTTCGATTGAAGAGCATAAGGGATCATTGAAACAGTCATCAAACTTGCCATAAAAGAAAACATCAATGCGCAATAATCCCTAATTTTATGGCTTATTTTAGCAAAGAGTGGGGTCAATAGGGCTCCTATTAAAGGAAAAATCCAACATAACCAAGCTTGCCAAACCCATTCATTCATAGTTCGCTCAATCATCCAAAGATCCCTCCTAACAGCGCTTTAGAAGCTTTTTCAACAAAATAGATAAATGTGGTAGGCAAGATACCAATGATGATGCATAAAATTGCAAGTATAACTATAGGAACTGTCATGGTTAAGGGGGCCTCAAAAGCCTCTTTCGCTTTAGCCTTAGGCTCCTTAACCATAATTCTTTGAACCAGCCAAACATAGTATGAAGCTGAAAAGACACTGTTGAGGATTACTATTAAAGTGATTATCTTCATGAGAGAATCTCCAAGTATGCTTAAACCAGCCATGATTATGAATAGCTTACTCCAAAAACCACTCAACGGTGGAATTCCAGCTAATGTTAACAAACCAATCGAGAAAGATGAGCCGCTTAAAATCATTCTCCTTCCTATTCCTTCAAGCTCTGTTAAATCCCTGGTTTTTGTTTCATGGATGAAACATCCTGAAGAAAGGAATAATAGCCCCTTGCCTATCGCGTGATTGAGGATATGGAATAATCCCCCAATCAAAGCCAATAAAGCAACAGATGAAGCCAAAGCTGGATCGATTGAGTAGTAATTAGATAAAGCGTAAGCGCCTATGCCTATGGCAGTCAAAATATAGCCTATGTTCACAGTGCTCGAATAAGCCAAAAGCCTTTTTATATCGCTTTGAAGTAAAGCCATGAAATTGGCAACGGTTATCGTTAAAACTCCAAAAACCATCAAAATAATTCCAAAATTAAAATAAATTGGGCTGAATAGGGTGAAAAGACTTCTTGAAATAGCATAAACTCCAGTTTTTATCACAACTCCTGATAGCATAGCGCTTATAGAGCTAGGAGCAGCTGGGTGCGCATCTGGTAACCAAGTGTGGAGTGGGACTATGGATGCGGTAACACCAAAACCAGCCACTATCATGGCTATTATAAAATAGAAAACGATAGGAGTGATTCGAGATTGAGTAACTATTAGCTTGCTTAACTCCTGAAAATTAACTGTGCCTGTAAAACCAAAAAGTAAAGAAATCCCATATAAAGCCAATAAAGATCCGGTAGTACTCATGACTAAATATTTGAACCCTGCCTCAACAGGCTCCCAAGTATACTTTCTAAATGAAACAAGGGCGTAAGAAGATATGCACATCATCTCCCAAAAAATGTAAAGGTTGAAAAAATCTCCTGAAAACGAGACCCCAACCATTCCAGCCACTAAAGTAAGCAATAAAGCATAATACTTTTCTAAACCAGTATCCTCTTCCATGTACTTTATGGAATAAATCGATACAAAAAGTCCTAATCCGCAAAATATGCAAGCCATGTAGACGCTCAGCGCATCTACAAAAAGCTGTACTCCTCCAAGGCGCACTTCATAAAATCCTAGATGATAAGACTGAGGGCCAAACTCCATAATTCTTAAATAGAGCATTACAAGCGAGTAGAGCGAAAATACAAAGGCTAACGTTGCGGTTATATCTCGAAGCTTTCCAACCTTGATCATCCTTCCTAGTTTATCCATTAGAGGCATAATCATTGCTGCTCCGAGAAGTATCAAGATGGGCTGAATAACTAATGAAATTTCCGTAGTTTACCACCTTAGCCTATTTAATTTCTTTAAATCTAACGTACCATAATGTCTGTATACATTGATCAAAATTGAAAGTGCAACTCCGGCTATGCATGCGCCTATCACTATGGAAGTTATTGCCATGGCTTGAGCTAGAGGATCAACGATTCCTTGATGATATCCTAAAATTAAAAAGTTAAGGTTGATTCCCGAAGTTATGATTTCAATACCGATTATGGTTTTTATCATGTTCCTTTTTCCCATTATACAATAGATTCCAACCATTACTAGCAAAAAAGCGGTGATCAAATAAAGCTGTCCTAATCCAATGGGCATCATTTCCTATTCACCCTCTTTTTTCTCAGTCCTAAAGAGCGACGCTATCGCCACGGCTGCTGCGAAAACTAAAAAGCTTTGAGCTAAGATATCGAGACCTCTGTAAGTCCATAAAAATTTCTCTATGGGCGACTTTTCTACAATTAACGGGGGTTGAATTTTTAGAATAACTGTATAAAAGAGATAAACCAATATCGTCAACAATATTGCTGTGATAAGCGAAATTGCCTCATCCTTACTTTTCATTGCGCTCTCCTCCTTTTCTCATTGTATGGATTGCGGCTAAGAGCAAAACTGTTACAGCTCCAGCATAAATCAACAACTGAAAAACTGCTACATAGGGCGCTCCCAGGATGTAAAATATCATTGCCAAGAATACGCTCATCACAGAAAAAGCAACTATGGCCTTTACGATATCGTCGAGTTCTATCGCTAAAATGGAGCTTATTATCAACAAAACCATCAAAGCCAGATGAATAAAATCTAACAATATCATCTCACCAAGCATTTTATGCCTAAACGATCACCCTGACCAGTATAAGTTGAAATAATGAAAGCGGAATCAAATACTTCCATGAAAAGTTAACCATCTGATATATTTTTAGCCTTGCAAACAAAGCTCTTATCGTAGTTAGGATTAGCAATACTGCTATCGTTTTTACTAAGAAGTATGCAAAGCTTAAAATGCTTTCAAAACCAGGGATGAAGGGCCCAAGAGGTCCACCAAGGTAAAGCGTAGCCACTAAACCGGATACATAAACAAGCTCAACATCGTTTGCCAATCTAAACAATGCCAATTTCCTGCCAGAAAACTCAGTTAGCCAACCTGCAACTATTTCTTGCTCAGCCTCAGGTATGTCAAAAGGTATACGTTCAAGCTCTGCTTGAGCTGCTATGAGGAATATCGCAAAGCCTAACGCTTGAGGGCCTAGTATGAACCAAAACCCCTCAGCCTGTTTTTGAACAATTTCCATTATTGTTAAAGATTTCGCACTTAAAGCTACTCCAACAACAGCTAAGGCGATGGGAATTTCATAGCCTATAAGCTGCAATACTGCTCTTTCAGCTCCTATGGCTGAAAATCTATTGGTCGAGTACATTCCAGAAAGGAATACGACTATACAGAAAAATGTCATTAAAACTATCGCTAGTATTAGATCGCCTCTAAAGGAAACTATTCCTCTTAACTCGTATACGGGAATCAATAGCGCAGCTGTTAGCATAAGCGATAAGGCTATTATGGGAGTTGCTGAGAATAAAGCTCTATCAGCAGCCATTGGAGTTATATCCTCCTTGCTAAGTAGCTTAATGAAATCGGCGAAAGGTTGAAGAAAGCCAAAAGTTCCTGTATACAACGGTCCAACTCTGTTCTGCAATTTAGCATAGAATTTTCTGTCTATCCATTCATAGACAAAGCCAAGTAAGATTATGAAAAGAAAGCCTGGAAAAATCAATATCCGAAGCAATTGAATAAAAAAATCAAGCATCTTTACTCACCTTCTCTTGTAATCTTTTCGAAGGGGATAAACTCCTTCAGGCCAATCCTCAGGAAGGATAAGCCTTTCTAAATTTGGATGGCCAACAAAAACTACTCCGAGAAGGTCATGGACTTCGCGTTCGTAAAGACTTGCACCGGGCAGGATATCGGTTATGGTATCGATCTCAGGTTTTTCTTTTGGGATAGCCACTTTTACAGTGATTTCAGATCCCCTTCCAAAAAGATGGGGCATAACTTCAATCTTCTCGCCAGAATCAATTCCAGTTATAGTTGAAACATGGATGATCTGCATTTTTTCAACTAAATATTTTATTAAATCTTTGTAAGATTCAGTTGGTACAGAAATAAAAATTCTCCCCTTTCTCTGTATTTTAGTATCAATGATTTTTTCGCCAAAAGCCTTTTTTAACTCCTCAGCTATCTCTTCTTCTCTATTATGGAAGGGATCACCCAGTTTTATCGCCTCCTTGCTAAAACAAACAATGAGATAAAGACTAGTGCAGCATATAGCAATGCGAGGATCAAAACTATTGGCTCCTCATAAACAGAAACTCCCATGGATAAAACCATGACTAAAGCTACAACATCGAATACCATGAATAAGGCTGCGAGATCAAAAACATGAATAGGGATGGGAGTCTTTTCTGGTGGTAAATTCTCACCGCAAGCGTATGGAATGAGCTTATCCTTGCTGCCAGAAGTTTCAGGCGCTATAGCCCCTCCTATAGCGTAGATTATAATTGTTACCAAAGATGCTATGATGAAGCCTACGATTGGGGATGAAAGCTCCTGAAACGCCATCTTTTCCCACCGCAA
>JAWCQS010000081.1:0-4705 GCA_038869655.1 Bathyarchaeia archaeon
GGAAGTAGCGGAGCAAAAGTAGAATTTGAGGAAATCGAGGATGCTCTTTCATGGGAAGAATCTGTTGGGCTATCGGAGGTCCAGCCATCTCACATACTTGGATACGATGAATCTACGATTAAGAGAATAGATCTGGCTATAAAGAATAGGAAGACTGTAGAAGGACATGCTCCCGCTTTAATCGGTAACGAATTACAGGCTTGCCTTTCTATGGGCATCAGCTCTGATCATGAAGCCACTCGCAAGGATGAAGCTTTAGAGAGAATTAGGCTTGGAATAGACCTAATGATTCGTGAGGGCTCTGTAGCTACGGATTTAAAAGAGGTTATCAAAGTCATCACTGAGGAAAGAGTCGATTCCAGACATTGCATACTAGTAACCGATGATGAAGACCCCATAGATCTAGTGAAGTTTGGGCATATGGATTATAAGGTTAGAAGGGCTATCGAAGAAGGCGTTGATCCGGTTAAGGCTATAGAAATGGCAACAATAAACCCAGCTGAACATTATAACCTAGAATTAAAAATCGGAACAATAGCTCCTGGCAGGTATGCAGATGTTCTGATAGTTAACAACTTAAAGGAATTAAACATCGAAACTACTGTAGCCAACGGAAAACTAGTTTCCAAAAACGGGAAAATGGCTATAGAGCTCAAACCGCCCGCGTATCCAGAGTTCTTAAGGAAGACTTTTAAACTGAAAAGAAAAATGATTCCAAGGGATTTTGAAATCTTCGTTAAAAAAGAGCTGAAAAACGTAAAAGCTAGAGTAATCGGCATAAAGGATGGGACTCTACTAAAGGAAGCTAAAACAGCTTTATTAAGCGTTCAAGATGGAAAAGTTTTGCCAGATCTTGAAAAAGACGTGATTAAAATCGCGATAGCGGAAAGACATCGTGCGACAGGAAATGTTGCAAATGCTTTCATCAATGGATTTAATCTATACAATGGCGCTATAGCTTCATCCGTAGCACACGATCACCATAACATAGTGGTTGTGGGAACGAATAGTGAAGACATGGGGGAGGCTGTGAACCTCATAGCTGATATGCAAGGTGGGTTGGTAATTGTGAAAGATAGAAAATGTTTAGGAATGCTCGAATTGCCCATAGGAGGGTTGTTAGCCAATAAGCCAGTCGACGAGCTTAAAGAAAAGCTTGAGGAATTGACAGAAATTACTCATGAACTTGGATGCAGGCTGAGATCTCCGTTCATGACCCTATCCTTCGTATCGCTTGCCTACATTCCGGCTTATGGGATTTCAGACAAAGGCTTGATAGACGTTCTTGAATTCAAATTAGTTGATCCAATAATAAGTTGAGGATTTGATGAATTATGGAGGATAAAAGAAGCAAAAAGATCATAGTCGTCTCGCATTGCATAATAAACCAAAACTCGAAGGTTTATGGAATAGCAAGCTATCCCGCAGCTGTAACTCCTTTGATAAATTTCTTCGTTGAAAATAATCTAGGAATACTTCAAATGCAATGTCCAGAAACCACTTATCTTGGAGTTGGTAGATGGCAATACGTTAAGCAACAGTACGATACGCCAGCATTCAGGAATCACTGCAAAAAGATAATAGATAGCGTTCTGGATCAAGTGGAAGATTACCAAAAACATGGCTATAAGATAGTTGCCATCTTAGGAATAGACGGGAGCCCCTCTTGCGGAGTAAACCTTACTCCCAAGCATCCAAATTGGGGAGGGATGATTCCTTCTAAACTACCAAATTCCGTTAGAGAGAAAGAAAAGGGAGTTTTCATGGAAATTCTAGATGAAGAGCTCAAAAAACGTGGACTAAGTATTCCTTTGATCGGAATACCCGAAACTCCCGAGATAGGCTCCATGGAGAATACTCTAGTGAAACTTAGGAAGACCCTTTAGCTTAAGAAGAGAAAATCTTAAAGTGGAATACCAAAGTCCATAAGCTCTTTTTTTACTTTGATGTAAATTTCATACCATTCTTTTGAAGGCTTTATGGCTTTAGCATCGTAGCATTCTTGGAAGCTTTTTCCGATGGGTGCGCCTCCAAGCTTCCCTTCATACTTTGGGATCAATCTTTTCGCTATCTCGTTCGCATCACTACGCTTCATGCCTGCGCATGCCTTAAGCACTTCACCACCGAATTTGCATTCTAGAGGTGTAATATGATTGGCGTATTTACCAGCAACAGTTCTAGGACCTTTAGAGGCGCTGGCACCTGAGACTGAGTCGTTCATCGCTGTTACGGCACATTCATAGAGAAGCATCTCTGTGCATGGTCCTGCAAGTTCAGTGGTTATCGATGTCGATAGCATGTTTGAGTTTTTGCTCAACGCTTGTTGAACGATGCTCGTAGTCCATACTCCCTCGCGATTAGAATTGCCGCCATACCTGATATCTTGGATAGCAGTCCCAAAGTAAGTAGCTTTCCGAACGATTGGCGATAGCAGCATTGTGGCTATTGCGACTACAGCCGTGCCCTCAGGCGGTCCGGGATATCCCCCTACAAAAGAATCTGAGCCTGAATAGATCTTCCCCCCGCAATTGATCGCATGGGCTATTTTATGAAAAGCCATATAGGGAGTTTTAAGCTCAGGTGGCGAGAGCACAAGGGCCACGTCTTTTTTAGGATCAAAGCCCGTTGGAATTCCATAACCACCAAACTGTCCAAAAACCGTTGGACTGGCCATTACAGCTTCGCAGGGCATCCCAGGTCTACCGGCTTTTCTTAAAGCCTCTTTGACTAATTGAGCGTTGTACCATCCAGCTAGAGTTTCGTAAGGAGTTCCTGCTCTGATAGGCTTGCCGAAAATCGTTTCAATAGAGCAGCCCTGCAAAATGTCCACTTCATGATTTTGTACTATTCCCTGGGTTATTGTTACATAAAATTCCTCAGAGGCTACTTCTGCGAGTGGTGATGCCCACAAGGGCTTAAAAGGGTCCTCAAGCTTTCTATGCTTCATCACAACTTCATCTAAGCCTTCGCCCAGCCTGATTTCGCTTAGAGAATTCCTAAAAGATCCCTTCAATTCCTCCTCGCTTACTTTTATTATTCTTTCAGTATCTGGGCAAAGCATTCCAACTTCTATAGCCAATTCATAGCCAGCCTTGAAAAATTCATCTACAAGGCTATCGTCAGTGTTTATCGGGTTTTTTGGATCAAAAGCCTTTAACAAGCCATGCTCCTTTAGCTTACGTAAAGCTTCATTGGGTATTACTTTAGCATCCCAATCTATGACTTTACATACAGGACCAGTGTTGGCTCTTTCTAAAATTTCTATTAAGGATTGAATAGAATCGTACAATTTTCATCCCCTTAAACAATTATTATAGGCTCGCTCAGGGGAGGAGGTTTATTCATTTCCATAAGCCTTTTTAAAAGCTTTGGAGCGTTGTCGCCATATTTGGCATAACCATCTGCACCTACGCTGGATGCAAATTCCGGAGTGACTGAACCCCCTCCTATTACTATGAAGTATTTGTTTCTAAGTTCAGAATCTTTAAGAAGATTTATAGCATCGGCTATAAAGGGCAGAGAATTTGTCAATAGGGATGATAGTGCGACCACATTCGCTTTTTTGCTTTCAGCTTCTTCTATGATTTTTTTAGTTTGCACATCCACGCCTAGATCGTGGACTTCAAACCCATTAACCGACAGAAAAGCTGATACGAGATTCTTGCCTATATCGTGAATATCTCCTTGTACTGTAGCTATGACTACTTTTCCAAGCATTGATTCGCTTACTTCGCTAGACTTTATTTTTGGCAATATTATTTCCATTACAGCCTTCATTGCATTAGCCGATAAGATCAATTGAGAAAGAAAGATCTCGAATTTTTGAAACTTATCTCCGACTATGCTAGCGGCTTTTTGAATTCCTTTTTTGACTATTTCTAATGGATCTACTCCAGCCAGGATAGCTTTTTCAGTCAATTTTTTCGAGTTCTCTTCATCTCCGTCAACTATCGCATCGATTAATTCATCAATGACTTTATTTTCATTCGAATTAATCACGTTGAAGCATACCTCAAAAGATTTATAGAATTGATAAAGAATAAAAGTTTTTATAAACTTGCGTTAAACAAAGCTTAGGCTTTTTAACCTTCTCATACTTTAGAGCTCGTTTGCAAGCTCTGTTCATTCATTAAAAAATTAGTAAAATGTATATTTTTATTTTAATTCTGTTGCTCGAGTAGCTTTATTCGATTAAGCCTCTTGCTTTCCTTTCTTTAATCGTTTTATCTATGGCTGTTTCGATTTGCTCCAAGATTGTTCCAAGGTAGTTCTTAGGGTTTAATGCTTCTTCAAGTTCTTTTTCATCGATAAAGTTTTTGATGAACGAACTTTCCAACAACAATTCCTTAAAGCTTTTTCCTTTCGATGAAGCCTCTAAAGAAAGCTTTCTAATCAACTCGTATGCTTCTTTTCTCCCTAATCCCTTCTTAAAAAGAGCCATCATGATGGCTTCTGATAGGGCTAATCCTTTAGTGAGCTCTAGATTTTCAATCATTTTGCTTTCGTATACCTGGATGCCTGATAAAACTTTAATCATGTTCATGAGCATTTGATCAAGGATTATGAAAGCTTCTGGAATTATGAAGCGTTCTGAAGCTGATTGGGTTAAGTCCCTTTCATTCCAAGTTATTACGTTCTCTAGGGCTGGAAAGGCTAAACTTCTCATGAGTTTAGCTAGACTACAAGTATTTTCACAGAGTATAGG
>JAWCQS010000082.1:0-4637 GCA_038869655.1 Bathyarchaeia archaeon
TTTACCTCGAATTCAAGCATTCTAATGGTTTAAAACAACTATTTATTTTTTTCTATCAGCTATTATGTTAATTTTATCAACTTATTAATGATCAAAAAAAATATTTTTATAAACTTTTTGTAATTTTAATGTTTATAATTGATTATTTCATTATACGTTGAGTCTCGTATAAGCAAACGCAAAAGCTTAATTATGAAAGATTTTAACAATTATCTTGTTTTATTGCTTAAGGGGTTGCAAATTCAATGGAATACTTGTTATCGATAGACCTAGGGACTACTGGTTGTAAAGTTATGATGTTCGATGTTTGTGGCAACCCTAAAGGTTACCGCTTTAGAGAATACCCAACCTTCTCCCAAGCCCTGGGATATGCTGAGCAGGATGCTGATGAATGGTGGAAAGCTGTATCTATGAATTTAAGAGAAGTGATCGAAAGCTCGAAAGTTGAAGTCGAAAACATAAAAGGAATAGGAGTCACTGGTCAAGGCACTAGCGTAGTTTACTTGGATAAAAATGGTCGAGCGTTAAGGCCAGCGATAATTCATATGGACAACAGAGCTAAGGACAAATCCGAATGGCTCGTTAAAAAATTCGGTGAACTTGGTTTTTCTACTAAAAAAATTTACTCGAACTTACTTTGGAGTAGGGAGAATGAGCCAGAGATTGAAAGGGCTATAAGCTATGTTCTCGATGCTAGGGAATTCGTGGGCTATATGCTTACGGGAAATCCAACTTTTGATGAAAATTTAAAGAGAGAGATTGAAAAATTGAATGAAGCCTTAGGAATTCCTTCAGAATTGTTTGGGGGACCTCATGGTTATTTTACTCCGATAGGATACGTTAAAGAAGATACCGCAAAAAGGATGGGGCTTAAAAAGGCTGTACCGGTTGTTGTAGGACCGTGGGATGGAGTATGCAATATCATTGGTTCAGGGCTTGTTGAAGATGGAATAGCCACAGATGTGGCAGGAGGGACTGAGATAATAGCTGTTGCCGTAAGCAAAAAACTTCCCATAGTGTACTTGAGGCATTTTATAGATGGACTTTGGCTAACTTATACCTCACCTCCTTTGGGTTTAGCCCATAGATGGTTCAAAGACCAGTTTGCGGCTATGGAGAAAGATTTTCAAAACAAACTGGATTTGGATGCCTACGAGCTTTTAAGCCTGGAGGCTGAAAAAATCGAGCCGGGTTCAAAGGGCTTATTGTTCATTCCTATACTGAGGGAGTATGGAAGGCCCTACTTGCCAGGGGCATTCGTAGGAATTTTGCCAGATCATACCAGAGGACATTTTATAAGAGCCTTCCTTGAAGGCGTAGCTTTAAGGATAAGGGAGATTTTTGAAGAGTTGGAGAGCAATGGAGTGAACATTAAGGAAGTAAGGCTCAGTGGGGGTGGGGCTAAAAGCATGTTTTGGAATAAAATAAGGGCGGATGTAACTGGCAAACCCTTTGCTGTTTTAAGGGTTTTAGAAAGCGGTTGTTTAGGGGCTTCTATTTTGGCTGCACTCGCAACCAAAATTTACTCAAACCTAATAGAGGCTTCAAACCGAATGGTTCATGTAGCTGAAATGATCTATCCGGATGAAGAAAAGCATAAGCTATACTCAAAGCTTTATGAAAAGTACAAAAAAACTTTGACTTTACTTCAAGAAATCTATAAAGAACTTTTCTAAAAAGAGAAAGTTTAAATATGCTGAATCCTTATACCATTACTTGAATAAAAAATAAAAAGGTGGAAAAAAATTTGGTAAGTGAAAAAATAGCTAGAACCATACCGTTCGTTGCTGCAGGTAGTGCCTTACTCGGTTTGATAATAATGGTTGCCGCAGCTCCATGGACACCGGCATTAGGGCCTTCGCTTTCTCCAGCTCGCATCGCTCTAGGCTACACGGTTTCTATATTTCTACTGCTTATACCAGCTCTTCTATTGTTGGTGCTATTCATCCAAAGACAGGATTGGCTCGCTCCGCCAGGTAGGTACATGCCCGAAGTTAAGTATAAGCCTCTATCAACGTACCAATTAACTGCTACAGCTATCGCAGCTGCAGTCTACGCTGTAGGTGGCTTTCCAACAGGAGTTAATATAGACTTGCCCGCTTTGATTTGCTCGTTTACGGCTGTTTTCTTTGGGGCTGTCCCTGCTTTCATAGCGTTCTTTATAGGCTTCTTCATTAGGTGGGCTATTGGAGGAGCTCCATGGTTGGCCTTGCCAGTGATAGGGCCTCTCGTAGCAATAATCGATGCCTCTGTTTGGTGCATAAACGCCTATCTATTCTGGTCGATAGTCCGCAGAGTTGCGAAGCCAGGAATAGGACTTGCCATAGGCGCAACGATCCTCATGGTACTCGTTCACTTCTCAGGATGGCTACTCGTATACGCGTTTACGATGAACCCGTGGCCAGGCTTCGTAGGCTACCTTACCTTTGCTATGACGACTTGGTACCCGACAGCAATAGTATTCATAATAATTGGAGCTTTGATTGGCGAAACAGTATACCGTGCAAGAGTGGCTCCTCCAGTAAAGGCATCTTAAAAGTCTTTCATTAACGACTAAAAATTTAAATCCGTTAAACCTCCTATTTTTTTAAAATACTTCCGTAGAGGAGTTGAGCCTTACGCCGCCTATAGTTAAGCTAGACAATGTGACTTTTGCTTACCTTTATAGCGAGATTCCTGCTATTCAGAATATAAACCTTGAGATCAACAAAGGAGAGCTTGTAGCAGTAGTGGGCGCTCTGGGCTCTGGAAAAACAACTCTGCTTAGGACTTTCAACGGAGTTGCTCCCCATCATTTCCCAGGAAAGCTTAGCGGAAATGTCTTCGTAGAAGGATTGAACACCAAAGAGCATGAAGTAGCAGAGCTATCGAAAATAGTAGGATTAGTCTTGGACGAGCCTTCCACTCAAATATTTAACCTAACGGTTGAAGACGATGTAGCTTTTGGACCGATGAATCTAGGAATGCCTTATGGGGAAGTCGAGAGAAGAGCAAGCTATGCAATTGAAACTTTAAGGCTATACGATTTGGAGAAGAAGCATCCCAGAGAGCTCTCAGGAGGCCAGCAACAAAGAGTTGCGTTAGCAGGAGTTTTAGCCATGCGTCCAAAACTGATAGCTTTGGACGAGCCTATTTCAATGCTCGATCCAATAGGCAAGTACGAAGTTCTAAACGCTATATCCGATCTTGGTAAAAAGCATGGAATTGCATGCGTGATAGCCGAATCTGGCTCAGACTTGGAAGAAGTCATAAGCCTGGCAACCCGCGTTATCGTGATGGAAAAAGGAAGAATATTGCTAGATGGAAATCCCAAAAAAGCTATGGAAGAAACTAACCTCGAAGAGCTTGGTGTTGGCTTACCCCAAGTAGTTGAGCTTTTCATAAAGCTTTCAAGAAAACTCAATGTTGAGAAAATACCGATGCCTTTGTCGGTTGAGGAAGCGATAGGTTACATAAAGGATTACATTAAAAATGGAATAATATCTGTAAAAGGGAAGGAAGAGTATGCATTAAGCGTGAGCAAAAGAGTTCCTCATGAAGTAGGTTATAAACCAAAACCAGTTCTTGTAGCCGAAGATGTTTTCTACACTTACCCAGATGGTACTATAGCCTTAAAAGGAATAAACGCTGAAATTTATGAAAATGAGATGCTTGGACTGATAGGTCAAAACGGCTCTGGAAAAACAACATTCGCGCTCAACTGTGTTGGAGCTCTCAAGCCTACGAATAGGGATGCGAAAATAACTATTGATGGCCTAAACGTGCTTAAAGCTAAAAAAACAGATCTAATAAAGAGAATAAATTATGTTTTTCAAAACCCGGATAACCAACTTTTTAGCGCGAACATAATCGACGAAGTCTCATTCGCTTTAAAAATGTTTGATGTGGCGCCTGATGAAGTAAAAGATCGGGTCAATGAGACTTTAAGCATGCTAGAGCTGGACAAGTATAAGGATATTAACATCGTTAACTTAACGAAAGACTTAAAGACTTTGGTCGCATTGGCCAGCATCCTTGTAATAAAACCTAAAGTCTTAATAATAGATGAGCCTACCAGTGGGCTTGATAGAAAAAGGTCAACGAAGTTGATGAATACTTTGAAATCTTTCACTAAAAAGGGGCACTCGATAGTAATAATTACTCACGATATGAGGTTAGTTTATGAATTTTGTGATAGAGTAATAGCCATGAGCGATGGAAAAAAGCTTTTAGAAGGAACGCCCGCTCAAGTGTTCTCACAGGTTGAAACTTTAAGGAAAACATTCATCAGACCACCACAAATAACTCAGCTTGCCTACGAATTATCGAAAGATTATGAAGTCCCGCGAGAAGTATGCTTAGTGGACGAGTTCCTTGAGTTAATAACTCCTCTAAAGGGTGAATAAAATGCCGATTATTTTTGAGTATGTACCAAAGAACACTTTTATTCATAAGCTCAATGCACTATCGAGAGGAATTCTAATCCTGGCTTTACTCTACATAGTGAGCATATGGTGGGATCCTCTTTACCTTGGAATAATCGCAATTATAGCGGCCATCATGTACTTAGATGCTCGCACTCCTAAAAAATGGATGCTCATACCAGCTCCCTTTGCTGCCTATAGGCTTATTGAAGCTCTTATACTAGGCTTCGCGAT
>JAWCQS010000083.1:0-4627 GCA_038869655.1 Bathyarchaeia archaeon
GGTCTCTCGTCTTCAGGCCAATTATAAATTGCCTTCGGATATTTCTTTTCTTTAACCATAAATTATTTTCTTTTTTTTCAAAGAAGAGTTTATATTCTTTGTCGCCCTTTTCTAATGCTTCTTTATTTTGGTCGTTGGCAATTTTTAATCCTCTATAGCCAGTAAAGCCTATTCCCCAGCGATTCGAATCCCCTAATTTAAGGAACTACGACCTCGATCGATCCATCGATCTTTCCCTTATTGTCGACTTGTTCAACTCAGTTTCTTGATTATTTCAGTTAATGATACCCTTCCCGCTTCTCTAGGATTTTAAGGATATTCTCGTCCAATAATCAACCTGAATCAATTTAATTCATCCTATTTTCGGATTATTTTTAAACTTTTTATCCTATTTTCTTCCGAAATGCATATATCGCGCCAAGATGAAAAAATAAAAAGAGATGAAAATGAATGAGTGAAGAAAGTCGAACAGAGGAAATAAGATTTCCTGTATTGGGTCAAAAGGCGCCGGATTTCGAAGCAGTGACAACCCATGGGACGTTAAGGCTTTCAGACTTTGAGGGCAGTTGGCTTATCTTGTTCTCTCATCCAGCTGACTTCACGCCTGTTTGCACAACGGAATTCATTGCCTTCTCCGAAATCTACGAGGAATTAAAGAAGAGGAACACGGAACTCTTGGGTCTGAGTGTGGACAGCGTTTCTTCTCACATAGCTTGGATAAGAAATGTAGAGGAGAAAATGGGTGTTAAGATACCCTTCCCTATCATTGCAGACCTAAACAAAGAAGTTTCCAAAAAATATGGAATGATACATCCAGAACAGAGCAAAACCGAAACGGTTAGATGCGTCTTTGTGATTGACCCAGAAAGTAAGATAAGAGCCACGCTTTATTATCCGCTCACCACTGGTAGAAACATGAAGGAAATTCTAAGGCTAATAGATGCTCTTCAGACAACAGATAAACATAAGGTAGCCACACCTGCAAACTGGGAACCCGGTGATCCAGTTGTGGTTCCCCCTCCAATAACAGTGGAGCAGGCAGAGGAAAGGCTTAAAGAAGGTTACGAATGTAAAGACTGGTACCTGTGTATGAAGAAACTCTCTAAGGGCTGATAGCATGCCTTGCGTATCTCCAGATGGGAAGCCTACATCAAGCGGAATGGCACTGCTGAAATCATTGAAGGATGAGGCATTGTCTCCTGAAGAAATTGCGAGTAAAATAGGTCAACCTATGTTTCGAATTAGGAGTGGTCTTCGAGAACTCAAAAACGCTGGTCTCGTAGAGGAAGTGGAGGGCAAGTACGAGCTCTCCGAGGACGGCAAAAAGCTCGTGCAGTGAAGTCTTCTGACAATAAAGAGATTTGATAAACCAAAGGCTTAAAGAAAAAGCTAATGCTTTAGGATTAAGCATACCTAGGCTAATTCAAGAGTCATTAGAAATGGATAGTACTGCTACTCAAGGAGAAAGCGTATCTGCATGGAATCCTATGCAGAATTGTGTTAAAATGCTAATGCCTTTTTTTCGTATACTGTTTTTCAGAGCAGTAAACTATGTTCGAACTTATTTTATAAAAATGGGTTAAAAAAAGGGAAAGTATTAGAAAACCTACGGTTTTCTAAGAATTGGAGCCCCGGGCGGGATTCGAACCCGCGACCTTTGGCTTACCAAGCCAACGCTTTTGTCTATGTTTCTACATATCTAACCAGGCTAAGCTACCGGGGCAACTTCACAAAAAACTTATTGATTAAAAAAGTTTTATCAAGATGCTTTTGTAGGAATGCTGGTTAAAAACAAAGTTTTTATACCCTTCTTCCCCGTCTTCCGCCAGGCCTTCTTGTACCATCATGCGGAACGGGAGTAACATCTTCTATCCTTCCAATCCTAAAACCAGTTCTGGCCAACATCCTGATCGCTGATTGAGCTCCTGGACCTGGAGTTCTAGCATCATGACCCCCTGGCGCTCGAACTTTTATGTGAAGCGAAGTAATTCCTTTATCCCTCGCTACTTTAGCCGCAGTAGCCGCCGCTTGCATAGCCGCATAGGGAGATCCTTGAAGCCTATCGGCTTTTACATGCCTTCCTCCTGAGCTTATGGCTATGGTTTCAGCCCCACTCAAATCCGTTATATGGACTATCGTATTGTTAAAAGAAGAGTATATGTGCGCAATTCCCCATCTTTCAATTTTTCTTTCACTCAAACCTTATCACTCTAATAACTTCGATAAGCTTAGGTTCATATTAAAACGGGCATCCCCATTTTTAAATTTTTTCTAATGATTACTCCATAAAGCCTATGAACGATTTATTCTATTAAAGTCAATGCGGCCATAATCGCACCTTTTTCTGCAATTTCGATTTCATCAGCTCCACAGATGAGTATCACATCGTTTTCCTTGGGCTTAAAGATTCTATGAATCTCTTCTATATCCCTTAACCACTCATCAGTTTTACACTCTTCAAACGGAGGTACAAAAAGTTTTCCATCCTTGAATATCAGGGTAGTAACTCCCCTTGCTCCAGCTTTAACTGCAGCATCTCTTTGCTCTATCCCAGTTTGAATGAGGGAAGAAGCTTTTTTGATCAATACCCCAAAATTAAATTCTCCTATAGTCAAAGAACTTTTAGGGACTATGGCTTTCTTAACGATTTTCTCTTTTAACTTTTTATAGATTCCAATCCCTTGTTTGGCTAGCTTACATCCCTTTTTAGAAAAGCTCAAGATTCTAAACCTTTTAAGATGCCTAATCAAGGTTCGAGAAGAACTTTCTCCCAACTTCAATTCTTTAGAAAGCTTAATCCTTCCAATGCATCCCTCATCTCCAACGATCTCTACGGCTTTTATCACATGGAATCCGTTAAATGAAGGAAGTGGACCCGGGGCCGTCGGTTTAATCAATCTTTCTAGAATATTCCTTAACTTCAACTCAATGAACCAAATTATTAGATTGTTTTCGCTTAATATAATCTTTGACCATGGCTCTAATCTCTTCAACATCATTGGCTAGAATTGCTCCCATACCAACTATTCTATGGAAAAGCTCCTTAGCGATTCCTTTTGTAAAATCGCGCAACTCGATGGGCTTGTTGTTAAGCATTATTACTGGCTTCTTCTTCAAGGCTTGTATGACTACCTCTAGATTCCTTAAATTGCCCACTCCTACCGGAAATTCCGATACCACTACCAAATCAGCCTTTTCTATCAGCCTTAAATTTTCTTTATAAGCTTCATCACTTATCGAAGAAAAAGGCGCATCGATCACCGTTGGAATTTTCAAAAGCTCGGCTGTTTCCAAATCGCTATCGAGTGCATTCAATACTCCCGCAGTCACTTCTAGCCCTATATCCGTAAGCTCTCTCATCAAAGCCGCTCCAGTTCCCCCTCCGCATATTAGATGGACGATAAAGCCACACTTTTCCTTAGAGCTTCTATATTGTTGGAACGGGATTATAAACAATGAGTTCGTTACGGGATGCCTCTTCGGAATAACTCTTACTTTAAAAACTCTAAAGATATTCTCCTCTGTTAAAACTTCTTCAGGCTTCCCTATGGAAACTATTCTCCCTTTATCTAAAAGCATCAATTTTTTACAGTAATTGGCTGCCAAGTTAAAATCATGCATAGCCATTAGGATCAAAAGATCGTTTTTTACGCACAATCTCTTCAACAATTCCATGATCTCCAACTGATTGTTTATGTCCAAATGCAGAGTCGGTTCATCCAGAAGCAATATTTTTGGCATTTGAGCCAAAGCTCTGGCTATGATTATTTTTTGGCGCTCTCCTCCGCTAACTTCGTTTATCGATCTATTGGCAAGATGCCAAGTACCCGTGATCTCCATGGCTTCTTTGGCTACTTCAAAGTCCTTACTTCCTTCAAGTTGGAACCTGCTTAAGTAAGGATTTCTTCCCATAAGGACTATCTCTAAGGCTGTGAAGCTGAAGCCGATGGATTGATCTTGCTTGACCATACCCAACTCCTTGGCTATCTCTTTTTCATCCATGGAGTGCACATGCCTATCGTCGATTAGGACGGAGCCTTTATAGGGCTTCAAGATCCCGCTTATCGTTCTAAGTAAAGTTGTCTTTCCAGCCCCGTTTGGACCTATTATTCCAACGATCTCGCCTTTTTCAAACGAAAAGCTGATTTCTTCAAGGACTTTACTCGAACCATAGTAAAACTCGACTCCTAGTAATTTCAGCTTAACCAAGGTTTCACCCTATCACATGGCGTAGCTTCCCTTCTTTTTTCTAAGTAAATAAATAAAAAAAGGTCCTCCTGAGAGGGCTGTGATTATTCCGACGGGCAATTCTGCAGGTAGCATGACTATTCTTGCTAAAGCATCGCAGATCATCAAAAAAATTCCTCCCAACAGCATCGAGGCTGGAATCAAAATTCTATGATCTGGGCCAATCAGTATCCTCGTTATATGGGGAACTATCAAGCCCACGAATCCTATTATACCGCTTAATGAAACCGAAGTCGCTGTGGCTAAAGAGGCGAATAGGATTAAGAGTTTCTTAGTCTTTTCTACGCTTACTCCTAGATGTCTCGCTTCTTCATCCCCGAGCAACATAAGGTTGAGGTCTCTGGCAAAAGCGTACATCATGATCCCGCTCAGAAGGATT
>JAWCQS010000084.1:0-4618 GCA_038869655.1 Bathyarchaeia archaeon
GTTTCCAATAACCGTTTTTTTTCCATGAAAAATTTTTTGTTCAAAGCTTCTTTGCTTTATAACTTCATTCAATTCAGTTTTTTGAGGAAATCCGATTATGCAATTAGGGCCTATATAGGTCCCGTGTCCTATCTCAACCGGCCCATAAATGATGCAATTGAAGTCTATCCGAACATTTTCTAATAGCTTTACATCTCCCAGTATTCTTGAATTGGCCTCTATGCTGCAACTGTTCGATAAAGAGGCGCTATCGTCTACATAAGCAGTTTCATGAACTAAAGGCTTCTTCTTTGAATCCATTAAAACCACTGAATCTTCAAACGGATTTAATGGCTGCGATTTACCCTATGGAATAGTCACTCCGCATTTAAAGCAATATTTTGCATCTATGGCATTTTTACTTTTACAATTTGGACAAACTTTTTCTACTATTGGAAAGAACTCCACATCCTCAGCCGATTTGATTAGAACCACATCACCCATCTTTTCGATTTTTTCAAAAGGCAAAAAAGCCTCTTGAACTCCTTTTTTAAACGTCTTTTCTATTACGAAAACGACTTTTCCACTCGAAGTGAAGGCTAGATCTTTAACTACTCCTACTTTTTTTGCTTCAGCCTCTATTATTTCTTTCCCTACTATTTCCTCCTTTCTATGATATTTGATATCTCCCTTCATGCCCTATCACTTACCAATCTAATATTTAAACCTCCAAGGTTATAATCGTTTTCTATTTGAATAGGTTTAAAATGGGCTCATGTACGAAATCTCTATATGTAAGATATTTAATAAACTTTAAACCTATTAAAAAATTAAATTGAGGCGAATAAAGATGTCTGGGGCGTTTACTCATCCTTATTTACCAACATCACCAGAGCAGATTAAAAAGAAAATGATGGAAAAGATTGGTATTAAAAGCATCGATGAGCTTTACAGCGAAATTCCCAATGAGGTAAAGTTGAAAAGGAAATTAAAGATTCCAGGTCCGATGTCTGAGTACGAAATAATGCTCCATATAAATGAAATACTATCCGAGAATAAAAGTTTTTACGATATTCCAATTTTTTTAGGTGCAGGTTGCTGGCCTCATTACGTGCCCGTAGCGGTTCAAGAAATCATAAACAGGGCCGAATTCGCAACCTCATACACTCCTTATCAACCAGAAATATCTCAAGGTATGCTTCAATCCCTTTTTGAATATCAAAGCATGGTATGCGAGTTAACAGGGATGGATTTTGCTAACTCATCAATGTACGATTGGGCATCTGCGCTTGGTGAGGCGGCTAGGATGGCCAGTAGAGTGACGGGTAGAGATGAATTTCTAGTTCCAAGCTACATGCATCCAGAAAGGTTAAAAACCCTCGAGACCTTTACCGAGCCTGTAGGAATTAAAGTTATCAAAATAAGACAAGATTCGCGCTCGGGCCAAACTGATTTAAGCGATTTGATGAAAAAAATCTCGAAAAAAACAGCTGGAGTTTATATCGAAAATCCATCTTATCTTGGATTTCTTGAAATGCAGGTTGATGAGCTATCGGATATTTCGCACAAAAATGACTCTTTGTTCATAGTTGGAGTCGATCCAATTTCACTGGGCATATTGAAAGCTCCAGGAGATTACGGAGCCGATATAGTGATTGGTGAGGGGCAACCTCTTGGCAACTTCATGAATTATGGAGGGCCCCTGCTTGGAATTTTTGCTTGCAGAGGTGAAAGATTGCTTAGGCAGATGCCCGGAAGGATTATCGGTATGACTACCACAATCGATGGAAATCAAATAGCGTACTGTATGGTGCTTCAGACTAGGGAACAACATATCAGAAGAGAAAAAGCTACGTCTAATATTTGCTCCAATGAAGCCCTATGCGCTGTGGCTGGAGCCGTATACTTGTCATTACTCGGTCCAAAAGGTCTTAGAGAATTATGCAATAGCATTTTAGTAAAATCTCATTACGCTATGAAAAGACTGGAGGAAGTAGAAGGAGTGAGAGTACCTCTTTTCGACGCTCCACATTTCAAAGAATTTGTCGTAAACTTCGATAAAACTGGAAAGGATGTTAAGGCAATTCATGAAGCCCTTATTCAGAAAGGAATTCAAGGCGGAAAGATGCTTAAAGAGGAATTTCCTGAACTGGGCGAAAGCTCTCTCTACTGCTTTACTGAAATCCATAGGAAGGAAGATATAGACGCACTTGTTGAGAAATTGAAAGAGGTTTCATCGAGGTGATTTTTATGGAATTTAAGCAAGCTAGATGGAATGAGCCTTTGATATTCGAAAAATCAGAAAGAGGGAAGGTGGGACATTTATTGCCGGAGCCTACCGAAGAAGAGAAGGATGCGATCAAAGATCTGGAAAAATTGATTCCTGAAAAGCTTTTACGGAAGACTCCACCTTCCTTGCCCGAGGTATCCGAAGTTGAAGTTGTTAGGCATTTTACAAGGCTTTCACAAGAAAATTACGGAGTAGATTTGGGAATTTATCCATTGGGAAGCTGCACCATGAAGTATAATCCAAAGGTATGCGAGCAAATAGTTAGAACTCATAAGCTGACTATGCTACATCCTTATCAAGATGAATCTTTGTCTCAAGGAATCCTCAAAATCCTTTATGAGCTATCCAACTTTATTGCAGAAATAACCGGAATGCATAAAGTGTCCCTTCAACCAGCAGCCGGGGCTCATGGAGAGCTGACAGGAGCTTTAATCATCAGAGCTTACCATAAAACCAATGGAGAACTTGATGAAAGAGATGAAATGATAGTCCCAGATTCAGCTCATGGAACAAATCCAGCCAGTGCGGCTATGGCTGGTTTTAAGGTTGTCGTAGTTCCATCGAATGAGGATGGCTGTGTAGATGTGGAGGCTTTAAAAGCTGCTGTGAGCAAAAGAACGGCTGGGTTGATGATCACAAACCCTAATACTCTAGGACTCTTTGAGAAGAACATTCTAGAAATATCTAAAATTGTTCATGAAGTAGATGGACTACTCTACTATGATGGAGCTAATTTAAATGCCATCCTCGGCAAGGTAAGACCTGGAGATATGGGCTTCGATATAGTCCATGTGAACATACACAAGACTTTCTCTACGCCCCATGGAGGCGGTGGACCAGGGGCGGGTCCGGTGGGGGTGACAAAAAAATTGGAAAAGTTTCTCCCAATCCCGACAATAGAGTTTAATGGGGAAAAGTATTTCTTAGATTACAATAAGCCATTGAGTATAGGGAAAATGAAAAGCTTCTATGGAAACGTAAGCGTTTTGGTAAAAGCTTACGCCTACATACTGAGCTTGGGAGCTGAAGGATTGGAGAGCGTTGCAGAGCTTTCTGTTTTAAACTCAAATTATGTACTTAGAAAGATCATGGAATCAAGAGGCTATGGACTATATTTTGATCCTAAAACTCATAGAAAACATGAGTCCGTGATAAGCGCTGAAGCTTTATACAAAGAAACTGGAGTAAGAGCGACAAACATAGCTAAAAGATTACTGGACCTTGGAGTTCATTCTCCCACGATTTACTTTCCGCTTATAGTGAATGAAGCTCTAATGATAGAGCCCACTGAAACCGAAAGCATGGAAGAGTTAGACAAATTGATCGAGGCTTTTAAAAAGGCGAGCGAAGAAGCTTTTTCTGGCTCAACATCGGTCTTGGAGGCACCCAAGAATACGACTGTAACTAGGATCGATGAGGTTAAAGCTTCGCATCCAAAAACACTGTGCCTAAACTGGAAGATGTATAAAGGTTTAAAAGGATGAATGTGAAAGCCCCTAAAGCATAATAGCCAAAAACGTGGTGTTGAAAAGTGAGGGTAACTGTAAAATTTTTTGCATCCTTGAGGGAAATGACGAAGAAGAGGGATGAGGTTTTCAACTTAGATGAGGGGCTGCTAGTCAAAGATCTCGTAAAGATACTCATCGATAAGTATGGATCTGAGTTTAAGTATTACGTTTATGATGAGAATAAAGGCTCTCTGAAGCAAGACATTCAATTTTTGATTAACGGAAGAAATGTTTTAACCCTCGATGGATTAAAGACTAGGCTGAAGGATGGAGATCAAATAGCTATACTTCCTCCAGTAGGTGGAGGTTAAAAAAGTGCGATGAGGCAAAGGAGCGAAACGAATTTCAATACCATAAACGTTTTAAGTACAAACTCTTTAAGCCCATTTCTAACGCTCTCTCATGATCACAAAAAAAATTTCTACATTGAACACTACGGTTGTGCATCCAATGAGTACGACCTTGAAATAATGCTTGCAATTTTAGAATTCGCTGGCTATGAGGAGGTTAAGAAGCCAGAGTATGCCGATGTAATAATAGTTAACACATGTGGGGTTAAAAAGCCGACAGAAGATAGAATTCTTAGAAGACTGTTTGAACTGAACAAACTTAAGAAGCCCGTAGTGATAGCGGGTTGTCTTCCAAGGATAAACTTGTCAGCAATAAAATCAGCAGTTCCTGACTATTCGGCTGTAATGGATCCATTCACAGTGAATGAAATATTTACTATAGTTAAAAGAGCTTTAGAAGGAGAGAGAGGAATCGTTTGCTTTTCGGATAAACCAATCGTTAAGGCTAAAATGCCAAAGAAGCGAGTTAATGAGTACGTTAAAACGGTCCA
>JAWCQS010000085.1:0-4573 GCA_038869655.1 Bathyarchaeia archaeon
CGATAAGCCAACTACTCAAACTCAAGTCTAAACGCAAAAATGTCTAGTCGTGCAACACCCATGGAAAATGCTTTTTAGGCTAGAGCTATTTTGCTGTTTTGCCATTAGCCAGCCACAGCATCTACAATTATTCTTTTAATAGGTGTATTCGCTATATTGATAGCTTTAACTCTATTTACGATAAAGAATATTATAACACGCTATAAAAGTTGAATAAGCTGTTTATGGATCATTTGCTTCAACAATTTTTGATCCTATGAAAGGCTTTTAGTTAAGCAATAAAGTTTGGTAAATTTCATTTTTTCCAAGGCTACGACGCCTAATACTGCCAAATCTCCCTCCTCTGCCATAACAACTTCCACTATAGTTTCCGATTCCATGTATCTCGTACGCGTAAAAGAAGTTTCACGTTCAACTTGCTTACCTTCTATTGTCTTAAAAATTTTCTTTGCCTCAGGTTTTAAGCCAACCTTCTACATTATCACTTAAAGCTGGATTAATGGGATTAGTAACTGTTACCTATCTCCAACTGTTACCCCCCACACCCTTGGGATAGATGGAGACGCAGAAATGGTGTGCAGGATTATCGGGAACAAGGTTATACTGGAAAAGTTCTCCATAGAGTCGATCCACAGAGCGTTTGCCGAGCTTGAAGAAATAGCCCCAAGTCTAGAATTGGACGTAGTGGAGGTTAAAGGTGAGGATAAATACGTTGATAGAGAATATGCGCTTCGCAAAATTGGACTTTGAAGCACTAGTTGACGTCGGAATCGTAGTTCTCGCGCATTTCAGGAATCCTGCACACGCAAACATGTGGTTAAATTACTGTTGGACGCCCTTACGCTTAAAAGGCGCGTCCTAATTCCCGTGAACACCTATCTTGGAGCCTACGTAATCATGACGAGATACCTAAAACTTAGAAGCGGCCGTGTGGCGAAAGCTCTACTGAAGACCATCTCCGTTGAATCCTCAGCATTTTATGGAAGCATTCCTAAAGCGGGCGTCGAAAAAGCTTTGGCTTCAGCATCGGAGCTGAACATATCTTCATGGGACGGATACTTAATAGAACTAGCTAAAGAGCTCGGAATCAAAAAGATATACACAATAGACGAAGAACTGACAAAAAAGGTCAAAGATATAGAAGTTGAAAACCCAATTCCTGAGAACGTTATGAAAGAATATCATCAATACATAAAAGAGAGAATAATGATGCAATGATGGTTTAACAACTCGCCAAGTTGCTAAAGAACTTTTACATTCTCAATCCAACGTAGTAAAATGGAAAAAGCGCTTTGAAAGCGAAGGCATGGAAGGCTTTGTAGGCTTAGCCTAAAGGCTTAAGGAAGAAGGCTATGTGATAAAGGCTAGTATAGTAAGGGATACAATTCTAAAAGAATCCAATGTAGCCTATAGCGTTAGTCGTACGCAAAGGCTTTTGCAAAAATGGGGCCAGAAAAAGGCATAGATTGGTAGCGAAAAGGAAGCTAAAAGTTTTAAAAAAAGGCCTTAAAGGCTTTAAAAAATGGCTTAAATTTCGTTTTATAGACGAATCCATATTCGTTTACGACGCTCTGATTAGGAGAGTTTGGGCTATAAAGGCTCAAAGCCTAGAATAGCCATTACTGGAAGCCATGAGAAAGCGTACGTCTATGGAGCTTTAGGCTTTAATGGAAGGCAGTATTCAAACCTTAAGGCAAAAAGCTTTACTTTGCTTATGGATTAGGCTAGATGGCACAAGGCTAAAGCCGTCAAAAGCTTTTATTGCGCCAATGGCTACCTTTTTTTTTCGGTATTCTAAATACCAAAAATATTTAAGCTTTTTGGTATTTATAATACCAATATGGCACTTCATATATTCAATCCCTGGTGGAAAGGAAAAGAATACTTAGGGGAGGACGAAGACTACAGAAAGTGGGAAGAGAGCAAGATTAAATGGAAGCCAGAAATTCTGGATAAGATATTGAATGAAGAAAATTTAAGAAGCTTTTCGCTGCATTTTATTTTTGGTCCTAGACAAGTTGGAAAAACAACCCTGCTAAAACTAATGATAAAAAATTTGCTCGAAATTGTTGACGATCCAGAAGCAATTTTTTACTTTAGATGCGATGGATTGGCTGATTACAAAGAATTGGGTGAAGTGATCGATGCTTACTTAAAAATTAAAAGAAATAAAAGAATAGAAAAATCTTTTATTTTTCTCGATGAAATAACATTTCCAAAAGAATGGAACAGAGCTATCAAGCTAAACATAGACATTGGAAACTTTAAGAACGATGTTCTATTTCTTACAGGTTCTTTGAGCATGTATGCAAAGAGGGAAGTAGAAACGTTTCCTGGAAGAAGAGGGCATGGAAAGGATTTTATATTCTATCCGATTAGCTTTAGGGAATTCGTTAAAATCGTTAAACCAGAGATAATTGAAAAAATTGGCAAGATGGAGGATTTTAAAGAAGAGGAAATTAGAGAAAAATCTCTCAAAGCATTGCCTTGGGTTGATGAGTTGAACGAATTATTCGAAACTTATCTAGAATGCGGTGGCTTTCCCCTCGCCATAAAATCGAAGTTAGAAACAAACAAAGTTTCAAGGGAAGCGATGGATTCCTACCTAAGTTGGATCAGAGGAGATGTTGCAAGATTAAAAAGAAATGAAAGCATAACAAAGAGAATTGCTAAAGCTATAATTGAAAAGGCGCCTTCAACGATAAATTATTATTCTCTCGCAAAGGAATTTGAGATAAAATCTCATAAAACTGTATTTCAGCACATAGATATGCTTGAAAAGCTATTTGTGGCAAAGGTTTTGTATTACATCGATTTGAATAAGTTAACCGAAGTTTTTTATAAGCAAAGAAAAATTCATTTAGCCGACCCATTTCTATACAAAATTTTCTCCTACTGGTGCTTAACAGAAATGCCAGCAAAGCCTACGATTGTCGAAAGCATAGTTGCTTCCCATTTAACTAGAAAATTTAGCGTCGGCTATTGGAAGGATAGAGAAGAAATCGATACAATAGCCTTTAACAATGCTGTTTGCTTTGGAGTAGAGGTTAAGTATAAGGAAAAAGTTGAGGCAAGAAGACTAAAAATCGGTAAAACGAATTTCTTGATTACTTTATCAAAAAGCAATTTTAACGATGAACCTTTAATAGTTCCAGTTTCTGTTTTTTTAATTTTATTAGAAGTTTAACCTTCAAAGCGGGAAATCCCACTCTTCAGAGATGGGATGAGAACGAACTTTTATATATGTGCCCAAATACATTATAGAAAAACGGAAAGGATTTAAATGAGAAGGGTTCAGCTAACATACAAGTTTAGGCTTTATCCAAGGAAAGAGCATGAAGAAAAGCTATTGAGGCTTTAGCTGCTTTGGAGAATTTGCACTTTCATCTTTACAGCGCTAGGCTACGTTGGGTGAAGGAGAAGTTTCCACAATTTTCGAAGGATTTGGATGAGTTATGGGGAGCTTATGGTGCTCTTGGATACGAAGGCATTAACGGGGAGAGAGCAGAAAAAGTTATAGCGGCTATGGAGCGTGTTTTAGATGGATTTGAGAACAAATCAAATGTCAAATTTAAATAGGGTCGTTGATTTAATATCTAGGTTTGAGGGCGTTTTGGGAATTTTACTTTTCGGAAGCATGGCTAGAGGAGACTATGACGAGTATTCGGATCATGACCTGCTTATCGTTTTTAAGGACAAGTCCTCTATGTGGAAAAGCTGGGACAATTTATTTGAGGTTGTTAGCAGCCTAAGAATGAATTTACATGTAATTCCTGAAAGTCTAGAAGAGTTTAAAACCGCTAATCCAGTATTCTTGGAGGAGCTTTTCAAACATGGGAAGTTTCTTTTCGCTCGTTTTCCTATGAAGGTTTCTTACTTCCTTTATAGAAAAGGTGGAGGAGGAGTCGTCACTAAAGTTGGAGGAATCAAACTTAATGAGGGATGCGTTTTAATCCCTAAAAGCGCAGCCGAAGAAATTGTGGGCTTTCTAAAAGATTTCGGCATCAAAACCAGAAAGCTTGAAGTGGGATTAAGTGATAAATGGCTAAAAGCTTTTTCAATTCATAATTTAGCGCAGACAAGTTGATGATATTTTTAGACTTTTGACTACTCACTTGACTTCTTTCTCACTAGAGCTAAAACAAGCGTTGTAAGAGTTATGAACAATACTAGGTATACATGCCTCAATTCTGGAACTGGCAATGGTGATGACAAAGTATCTTGAATTCCAGCGGCATTTCCTATAGCATCTATTTCTCCTTTATAAGAAACGCAGAGTTCTCCAAACCCATTATAAAAACTGATCTCCGGTGTTTCGATAGAAAATATGGTGCCATAATCGCCCAAATGCTGGGCATTCCAATCTTGAATTGGAACGGAAAGCCATGAAAACTCTAGAGCAAGCACATTCGCCATGTTAACTCTAAATTTGGTTTTAAAATCTATTGATCCATCATCGTTTATCCTATAAAAAGTTAATGGATGAGCATAAGCCTTAAAGTACCTAACCCTCAAATCCGTGCTATACCCTTCATCAGAACTTTTTAAAAAAGTCCCATGAACTTCAGCATTC
>JAWCQS010000086.1:0-4569 GCA_038869655.1 Bathyarchaeia archaeon
GAAATAGCTGAGTGAGTGCATCTATTTGTACGATGCTTTTCGTCCTAGAAGATACAAAAGGAATGCTCCAGCATAGCCTACCGTCGATGCAATTAAGAAGCTGGTTTGAAAGCCCTTTATCGCTATGAGAGGCCCCATAAGCATTGAGCCTGCTGCCATTCCACCAGTAAAAAAGGTCTCTACTATTCCCATGGCCAATCCACGATCTTCGGGATTTATGGCCTCCGCAGTAAGAGCGTCTCCAGAAGTGGCGTTAAAACCCCAAGCTAATCCAAATACCATCAATAAGCTCGCCGTAATGATTGGGTTAATAAAAAAAGTCGTGAACATAGTAGCGAAGGCCCCTACAACCAAACTTGTCATCATCAAAAGCGTTTTCCTCTTTCTCACTCGATCGTACAATGCTCCTGCAGGAAGTCGAACGATGGCCCCACCGAATGTCATAGTACCCATCAGAACTCCTATTAAAGGGAGATCGAATCCTATATCACTGGCGAGAAGCGGAAAGAATGCCGCTAACATGCCGTGCAGAAAGTTTATACAGAAAAGGCTTATTAGGCAAGCTACCACGGTTACGTTGTGTCCCAGTCTACTAAAGCTTTGCTTGAGACTCGATTTAGGCTGTGAAAAATGATCCCTTGAGCCTCTTGGCATAGCCATCGCTCCTAAGGCTCCGATCAAAATTATTGCAGAGGACCATAGGAAAGCCCCTCTGAAACCGAGAAGTGCAGCGAGTATTCCCCCCAAGGCTGGACCAGAGGCAAAGGCTAAGTTATGGGCTGAGGAAAAGACACCATACGCTTTACCGATGTATCCAATTTGCGACACATCTCTTACGAAGGCGAACAACGCTGGCATGTAAGAGGCGAGACCCATGCCCGCGATTATATGCGCCAATACTACCAAGTAAAGTTTATTTGAAACGGCTAGAAGAATGGATGCGAATGCTTGCAGAATTATTCCTAGTATTATCAGGCGTTTTCGACCAAATCGATCGGAGAGTAATCCCATGGGCATTGACATGAGTGATGAAACTAATGAAAATATGGAAACTACTAGTCCGGTTTCAGCGATCGAGGCACCCAAATTCCTAGCATAGAGGGGAATTATTGGATTACGTAAAGATGCGCCCATTGTTACGAGGCTTGTTAGGATGCAGATTATCACTATAAGATGCGCCCTACTTTTTGAAGTCAAAGATGCAATCCCCCATCACATGCAAAGTTTACGTGATAGAGAGTATTTTATCATTGTATTAAAAACTGTTTGCTTCATGATGTATTTAATGCGAATACGATTTTATCTCTGATTATGGAAAACATTGTCAGCAGTATTCCTACGCACAATGATTCAGATAGATTCGCTTTACAATAATTGATTTCGAAAAATAAAACTAGCGGATAGAGTTAATTAGCCTTAGGACGATAGCTTTAACATTCGTCATAGGATTTATTATGAGAGTTTCTTTGAATGCAGAAATGTATGAAGCCGCGTTACAAATTAACGATCTGAAGCCTCACTTGTACTTCAGGAAGTACCTGAATGCTGAGTTGGCTCTATCTTTATCGCCAAAAAATTATAGAAGCCATAAAGAGGCTTGTATGAATAAATCTTTTAATTTAGCTTTCTTTCGAAACAAAGTGGTCATAAAAGAGCTGCAAGCCTAGCTATTTTTTGAATCATATCGAGTAACCTGCATGAATATCCCCACTCATTATCGTACCAAGCTAAAACCTTAACCATTTTATTCCCAACAACAATGGTCGATAGCCCATCCACTATGGCTGAATGAGGATTTCCCATATAATCCACTGAAACTAATGGCTCTTCAGAGTATGCTAAAATTCCTTTAAGCCACGATTTGGAAGCTTCTTCAAAGGCTTCGTTAACCTCTTCCGCACTCGTATCTTTTTTAAGCTCAGCGACCAAATCAACTATGGAAACGTTAGGAACTGGAACACGTAACGCTATGGCATCGAGCCTACCCTTCAATTCTGGAATTACTTCGGTCGTAGCTATGGCAGCCCCGGTTGTGGTTGGTATAATCGAAAGAGCTGCAGCCCTGGCGCGCCTTAAATCTCTGTGCGGTAGATCAAGGATCCTTTGATCGTTTGTGTATGCATGAGCTGTAGTGATCAATCCTCTTTCAATTCCAAACCTGTCGTTTAACACTTTAACTAAAGGAACTATGCAGTTGGTTGTACAGGAAGCTAAAGAAATTATATGATGTCTCGAATTGTCATAATCTTTATCGTTTATCCCGGGCACTATCGTGATGTCTGGGTTTTTGGCTGGAGCAGAGATTATGACCTTTCTGGCTCCAGCCTCTAAATGTTTCCTTGCCGATTCGCGATCGGTGAACATCCCAGTAGATTCTATAACTAACTCAACTCCTAGTTCCTTCCAAGGTATCTCTTTGGGAGTGGGCTTAGATAGAACTTTTATCCTTTTCTCGTCGATTATTATGTAATCTGACTCATACTTCACATCGAATTCCAATTTTCCATGAACGGAATCGTATTTTAACAAATGCGCCAAAACTTTCGCGTCAGTGATGTCATTAACTGCTACGAGTTCTGCATCAGTTTTTTTATATTTTAAAGCGGCACGGAGTAGAGTTCTCCCTATCCTTCCAAAACCGTTTATTCCAAATTTAATAAAGCCCATGAGCTCACTCTCATTTAACCTATATATCCTTCAGAAGTATACCTCAATTAAAAACTTTAGGAATTGGAGCGGGGGCGATGAATGATTGCCATCGATCATCCAAACGATTCTTATCCTATCTGGTTTCATAGGCATAGGACTAATCCTTAAATTTTTAAACCTCTATGGATGTTCAAAACCTCTAGAGGTTTTGGTCAATTACGTAATGCTTCCTTCTTTGATAATCTCCGGCCTCATCAAACTTCAAATCGAATATTTGAACGAAATGTATCCGATGGTGTTTTTTGCCCTTTTTATCTGTATCGTGGGCGTTTCAATAAGCCTAATCCTTGTTAAATGTTCAAGTCTTAGAAATGAGGATAAAGGCGCGATAGTACTTCTCTCTGCTTTCCATAACGCGATTTTTCTCCCATTTCCAATAATCCTATCAGTGTTCAACGATATAGCCTACGCTGTTTTTTATGCCAATGCCTCAAACATGGCTTGTTTATCGATTGGAGCAATTCTGGGAGCATACTATGGAGCCGATAATGCAAGTTCTTCTGAAACATTGATTTCGACCATAAAATTTCCCCCATTCTTGGCTCTATTGATAGCCTTATCGATCATTGTCCTGAAGATAGAGCTCTTCGATGGATTAGCCATCGCTCTGGAGCTTGCCGGAAAGCCAACCTCATATCTTATGCTAATACTTCTTGGAATGCAGCTTCCAACCGAAATTTCATTCTCAAAATTTTTCACTCCATTGGTGATTGTAGCCTTCGTCAGGTTCATCGTTTCTCCTTCTATCGGGGTATTCTTATCTTCAGCATTCAATCTTAACGAAGTTGCTAAGGGAAGTCTGATAATAGAAACATCGATGCCCCCGGCGCTTACAAACTTGGTGATAATTTCAAGATATGGGCTCAATGTAAAAATGTCATCAACGATTATACTTTTGACAACTGTTATAAGCCTTATAGTCATCTATCCTTCGATGCTAATCCTTTTATGACTAAAAGCTTCATAGATCCTTAGGAGAAATCTTGAAATGAACCTTGAAGCTTACAGGGAAGAGTTTCCAATACTCAAAAAATTTGTCTTTTTAGATCATGCAGCCATTAGTCCGATCCCCAGACCAGTCTTAAAAGCCATTCAAGATTTTTATATGCAAAGATTAAACTCAGCTGGATTGGCTTGGAACGATTGGTTGGAAAGATTGGATGAAACCAGGGCTTTAGCAGCTAAGCTCATTAAAGCTAGCCCAGAAGAGATAGCCATAATCAAGAATACATCTGAAGGAGTAAACTTGATCGTTAATTCTATTGAGTGGAAAAAGGGAGATAAGGTTGCGATTACCGATATGGAATTTCCAACGAATTTTTATCCATGGATAAGGCTTAGGAAAAAAGGAGTTAAAGTAAACGTAATCAAGCATAAACCCGATCTGACAATAGATCTAGAGGATGTTGAAAAAATTGTTGATGAAAAAACTGTTGCCTTGGCTATGAGTCATGTTCAGTATGGAAATGGCTTTAAAATCGATTTGAAGGAGCTCAATGAAGTTGTAAAAGGAAAGTGCTTGTTGTTCATCGATGCTATCCAATCTTTAGGAGCCATAGAAGTTGATTCAAGATTTTCAAACTCCTTAGCCGCCGGTGGTCACAAGTGGTTGCTCGCTCCTTTTGGTACTGGAATTCTTTACATAAGTAAAAAACTGGATCTGATACCAGCTTTTGTTGGCTGGTTTAGCGTAAAAGATCCCTCATCCTTTTCGCTTAAACTAGAATATGCCTCTAGCGCTAGAAAGTTTGAATACGGGTCTCATAATTTCTCTGGAGTGTTTGGATTGAAAGCAGCTTTAGAACTTCTTCTTAAAGCTGGAATCTCAAACATAGAGAAAAGAATATTGCAATTGACTAG
>JAWCQS010000087.1:0-4561 GCA_038869655.1 Bathyarchaeia archaeon
GCTCCTTACATTTCGGACATGAATTGGGTAAAGAAGATAATCCTTAAAGCTTTAGAAGAATCAACAAGCCTTGAAGAATTCGAGAAGAAGATGAACCGGTTGTGCAATCGACAGGATGAGATCTTCAGAAAAAGCGATCTAAGAATTCTCTTGATCTTCCTTAAGAAAGGTTAAGTGAAACTTATTGAAAAATTTTCAAGCTTTAGAAAAATCCATAGAAGAAACGCTTGAAGAAGAGGGGATACTCGAATTCAGTGAAATCCAAAACCTTGCCATTTCGAAAATAATTGCTGGAGAAAACTTGTTAATAATAGCCCCAACCGGTAGCGGGAAAACCTACGCAGCCATAGTTCCGATCTTTAGCATGTTTTTAAATGCTAAAAAGAGGGGAGAAACGAAAGGGATCTCCATACTTTACATAACTCCCTTAAGGGCTCTTAATAGAGACTTACTCAGGAGGCTTTCTCAAATAGGGAATAACCTTGGAATAAACGTTCAAGTAAGGCATGGAGATACTCTAGAAAGCGTAAGAGCTCTTCAGGCTAGATTCCCTCCAGAAATGCTTATAACAACTCCAGAAACTCTTCAAGCGATTCTTCTGGGCAAGAGGATGAAAGAGCATCTAAAGGGAGTAAGGTGGGTTATCGTAGATGAGATCCATGAATTGGTTACCGATAAAAGAGGAAATCAGCTTTCATTAGCTTTAGAGCGCCTCCAAACCATTGCGGAAAAGGAATTTCAAAGGATTGGGCTTTCAGCCACTATAGGAGATGAAGAACTTGTTGCGAATTTCTTGGTAGGATGCGGAAGAAAAGTTTCAATAGTTAAGTCCAGAAAATCGAAGGACTTCTCTATGAGAATTGAGTATCCAACTCCTAAGGATGAGGATTACGAGCGCGCTAAAGAATTGAGCGTTCCGCCTACAACCGTTAGCAGGGTGAGAAGAATCCTTGAATTGGTTTCTGAATACACTTCGAGCTTAATCTTCACAAATACGAGGGAGCAAGCTGAGGCCATTGGTTTTCAAATCCATGCGTTAAAAGCCAGCTATCCAGTTAGAGTCCATCATGGCTCCCTCTCTAGAGAGATAAGGGAAGAAGTTGAGAAAGAATTCCAAAAAGGTTTGATCAAAGGAGTTGTTTGCACTTCTTCTTTGGAGCTTGGTATAGACATAGGAGCGGTTGATTTTGTAATCCAGTACACCTCGCCGAGGCAAGTTACACGCTTAATTCAAAGAGTGGGAAGAAGCGAGCATAGGCTTCATGGAATTCCTAAAGGATGCATAATCACGAATCTAGCTGATGATATCTTGGAATCTTTTGTTATAGTCAAGCATGCCAAACAAGAAAGGTTGGAGAAAATAAAAATCCATGAAAACGCTCTCGATGTTCTAGCCCATCAAGTAGTTGGGCTGGCGCTTGATCTTAAGAGAATCGAGCTTGAAAAAATCTATCAAACCGTAAAAAAGGCATATCCCTATAGAAACCTTGAACTGGAAAGTTTGTATCTAGTTTTGAACCAGCTCAGTGGATTAAATTTGATCAAAGTTTATGGAAAAGAGATCAGACCAAGATACCCTGAAGCCTTTAAGTATTATTATGAAAATCTTTCAGTAATTCCCGATGTTAAAAGATACAATGTATTCGATTTCATAAATAAAAGGATGATTGGGAGTTTAGACCAAGAATTCGTTAACAGAAAATGCAAACCTGGAACCGAATTCATAATGCATGGTTTCACATGGAGGATAATAAGCGTAGATGATGAAGAGTATAAGATCGAGGTTGAACCCGTCCCTCCAACACTGAACGCCATACCCAGCTGGGAGGGAGAAATCATCCCGGTGGATTATGAAGTTGCGATTGAGGTCGGTAAGCTTAGAAAGCTTTTCCTTGAAGAAAAGATTGAGAAGGATCGTGAGATCAAGTTTGATGAGATGGATACGGAAGCTTTTACGGAGATCAAGAAAACCATAAAAACGCATGCTAGAAGCTATCCCTTACCAACTGACGAGAGAATTGTTATAGAAAACTTTGAAAACTGTATAATCCTCCATGCTTGTTTTGGAAATCTTGTTAACGAAACTCTTGGAATTATACTATCCGCTTTACTAAGCTCAAGGCATGGAGTGAGCATTAATACGCAAGTAGATCCTTACAGAATAGCTTTTGTTTTTCCATATAAGATGAGTCCAAGAATCGTACTGGATGAATTGAATAGGTTGAATCCAGATGAATTGGATAGAATCTTGGAAGGACTCATAGAGGATACGGACTTATTCGCTTGGAAGTTTTGGCACGTAGCCAGAAGATTTGGAGCTGTCAAGAAGGAAGCGAGCTATAAGATTAATAGGGCTAGATTACTCATCAAAATCTTTAAGGATTCTCCAATTATTAATGAAGCTAGGAGAGAAATATTCGTTGAAAAGTTAGATCTAGAAAGGACAAAACAAATCATGAATAGAATTGCCAAGAAGGAAATATCGATTGAAGTTATGAAAGAAAAAAACGAATGCTCTCCCCTCGCCTTTCCGATAGTGGATAAAATAGTTCCTTACGATCTTTTAAAGCCAGCTTTATCGAATAAATTCTTAGTAGAAATCGTAAAAGGAAGGTTGCTTTCAACAAACGTAAAACTTATTTGCTTGTTCAACGCGGATTGGGAGAGCATTAGATCCATCGATAGCTTGAAGGAAAGAATTAAATGCCCTCTATGCGGTTCAACACTAATAGCCATGACCTATCCAAACGATGAGGAGTTGATGAAGATATTGAAAAAAAGGAAATCTAAAAAATCTTTATCAAAGGATGAAGAGCCCATCTGGAATAAAGCTTGGAAAAGTGCGGGCTTAGTCCAAAACTATGGAAAAAAAGCGATAATAGCTATGGCTGGAAGAGGAATCGGGCCAACTATGGCTGTAAGGATCTTGAGAAAGCCTTACAGATCTGAAGAAGAATTTTATGTAGAAATACTGAAGGCTGAAAGAGAATTCGCGAGGACAAGGCTGTTCTGGAAATAGGCGATTTGAAAGATTTCCATAGCCTTATTTAAGTTACTGGAAGATCATGAAAAGAGCAAAGCGGCTCTCTGAAAGGTACTGTAAGACGTAGCCATCTTTCTGAGAGACTATTGATGAAGTTAAGAAGAATCCATTCTTCTTATACGTTAGAGGAACTAAATTTACAACATCATCCCTTCGATTTGATTTAGCTAAGCTTGAGGGAAAAAAAGAGTTATTAAGGAAAATTTTTGGCTTCATAACCTAAGAAAGTTAAAATTGAAGTAGTAGATAAAGGGATGCTTACGTTGTTGGAAAAGCAATTAGCGAAGATTAACTTAAGGTTTTATCATCAAAATCATGAGGAAGTTAATGGATGAAGCTTCTTGCATGTCGTTGCGAGGTTACTCAACTTAAAATCAAAGCATTATTTTCATTTTTCTGAAGGTTCTAGAAAAAAAGCTTAACGAATTTCTTAAAGACCTTGACCAGTTAAGGGGCAGGGAATATTGGCGAAAATCTGGGCGCATCATTCCATTATCTTCGCATTTATCTGTTCATTTGATTGCCAATTCTTAAAATTATTTCTAAATGAGCCAGTTTCCTCATAAAGCTTAAGAAAAAAGTGGAAATTGCTTATTGAGGGATTAACTACATATGCTAGTGTTAGCTAGTTCATTAAAGCATAATTGGAGCATTGGTAAAGATAAAATCTAGAGTTTAACTCCCATGAGTAAATAAGCTACTACAGCGCCAGCTATCAACGCTATTAGAACAGCAGCAATTACTCCTACAATTGCCATTAACGTGTCCTTTTCCAAATATCGCCTCCTCCATTATTTTTATTAATAAAAAAATATTTTATTTGGTTTTTTATCTTTCTCTCCAGTATAGTCCTCTTCTTCGAACAGGCTCAATAAGATACTTTGCTGCTATAGGCGTGGCTATGACATTGGGCGGCAAATCAACTCCAAGAACAGTTAAGAACAAGACTATAAATGGCGCATATCCCATAAGGGCTATCCATCCTCCAACGAAAAACGCGCACACAAACGTTGAGATCCCAGACCATAGGGCTACGGAGACCCAATTTTTGGCATTTTTAACAAAGTAACCGGGTATAAAGCCCATCATGAAATTTCCAATGAAGCCCCCGACGCCTCCAACTCCAAACCAACCAGCCAGTATGTCAGAAATGAATGTATTTCCAATCCCTGCAGCCAACCCTCCTACCCATGGTCCGAAAAGAACTCCCCAAAGACAAGCTATGAACGCTGCTGGTCTAAGGGTTATCCACCCAATCGCTATTCCCATCGTAGCGAAGCATCCAAGCCCGTAAATGACTGCTCCTACGATTATCAAAGCTACATCGAGCATCGTAAATTTAGCTTTTTTTTCAGCCATTTTCCCACCTTTTTTAAATATAAACTTCTTTTTGTTTTCGATATATCATGCTTTAAATTAGTATATTAATCTTTCCATCTTTCTTATTTTAAGGCATAAAAAATGCTGTGTTGCATGACTGAGGTTGGGCGAGACTTTTCGCTTGGGTTATTCATCTTA
>JAWCQS010000088.1:0-4518 GCA_038869655.1 Bathyarchaeia archaeon
TTACTGCTTGAGGCTCATCGTGCAACCTATCGTTTATGTTGTCCAAAACCTTAATGCTCGTAATGGCAGAGGTTTTTGCAAACATTGAATTTAAAATACTCGAGTCTTTACAGGCTTTACCTAGTATCGGGAAAGAGCTTATGGCAGCTAAATAAGCTCCATACATGTAATGTTTTTTCTTTAAAAGACGCCTATCTGTCAAGGACAGAAAATTTGCAAAAAAAGGTTCGCGTAGCTCATTTTTGAGCTTTTCCTCAAATTTTTGAATTGTGCTCTTAATCGCATTAATTGTTTTAGGACATTTTGAAGAAGCGTACCTGTTCATGTACGCTAGAAAAGAAGTTGCCAAAAACTTGTATAAAAAATTCGTGCATTCTTCATTTTTAGGCTTAATTTTTAATTTTATCATATTAAAACTAATTTTTTAAGAAAGTTTTAAATCTTTCTAAAAATTCAGAAATTAATATTTGGTGAAAACTTTAAAACATTTTAATCAAAAATGTAGAATATGGTTTATATATAAAAAATATTGGGAGATATTAAAAGATATATAAGAATATGTCAGATCTTTATAATCAGAGACTTCAGGATTGAATTTAAAATGATTAAGGAGGCTACTCTAGACGATTTTAAACGAAGAAAGCATTAATGCTTTGAAAAAGATAGGGCTTACTGAATACGAGGCAAGAATCTACACTTCTCTAGTTAAAACAGGTCCTAAATCGGCTACGGAAGTAAGTTTTTTAAGCAAAGTTCCAAGGACCAAAACCTATGGAGCGTTAAGAAGCTTAGAAAGGAAAAAACTGATAAGCATGATGCCCGGAAGACCAGAAAAGTATACGGCCAACTCTCCAGAATTGCTTTTTCCTTTAGTAGAGAAAATAAGTAGAGAAATTACCGAGTGCTCTGATACGATTAAGAAGCTTACGATAGCCTACGAGTCTTTAAAATACGTGCATCCCGAATGGCCTATGGAAAAGCGAGAGTACTGGATTCTTAAGAATGGGGAGGAAACCTTCAAAGCAATAAAAAGCTTGATAAACGAATCGTCGAATTCCATAAACATATTGAGTAGGGGCGAAGGCGTGGTTAGGATTTATAAAAACCATTATGAAGAACTTGAAAACGCTATGAAAAGAAATGTCTCCATAAGATTAATCGCGCCCATCACGCTTTTCAACAGAAGCATGATGAGGGATTTTTCAAGAGTTGCTGATATAAAAACTTTGGAAGTTCAATTTCCTTTCGAATATCTATGCATCGATTTAAGAAAAATAATTTTCATGAAGTTTTATGATAAAGGATTTACTTATGATGAAAGATGCATCAGCGTGTTAATAGAAGATCCATTAATCGTTGAAATCCATAAACGTTTATTTGATATTTTCTTGAACAGGTGTTTGAGTTAAAATGGATGATAGGATCCCCACTGGAATTCCTGGCCTCGATGAGATGCTCGATGGAGGTTTTCCTTCAGGCAGGGTCGTTTTGATCCTGGGTGAGCCTGGTACTGGAAAGACCATACTATCCGCGCAATTCATAGCTGATGGAATTCTTAGATTTAATGAGAGCGGAGTCTTCATAAGTATGGATGAAGCCAAACATCATTTCTATAAAGAGATGAGCAAGTTTGGCTGGAATTTTTATGAGTTTGAAAAACAGAAAAAATTTATCTTTCTGCATGCGGCTCCGGTAAGGCATTTGCCAGAGGAAGTTAGCATCGGAAAGCTATCGATCGGTAGGAAAGATTTTTCTATCCTAAGTTTGATAGAGTCCATGAATACTTACGTGGAAGTTATAGACGCCAAAAGGATAATAGTGGACCCAATAAGCGCTTTACTTTTTCAATATCCGGACGTTAACGAGCGAAGAAGCGCAGTTCTGGATCTAATCGAGGCTATAATGAAAACCGGAACCACATGCTTACTTACTTTTGAATTAAGGAGTTCGGGCCCTAGTAGAACTATAGAAATTGAGGAGTACTTAGCGCATGGTGCGATAATTTTGCAAACTATTCAAACTGGAATAACTTTAGCAAGAGCAATTCGTATAGAAAAAATGAGAGAAGTTAAGATCGATACTCAATTAAGACCTTATGAGATAACGGATGAAGGCATAGTTGTATACCATAATGAAAGCATAATCTAACCGCATTAGGAGTATTCAGTAATGTTTTACAGAAGTTGGCTAGAAAGCCCGTGCATTTAAGTATAAATGGATGGCGTTAGACTTAAAGCTATATTATGTTCTTGTGAGCTATCCACGGCTAAAAGCCTTGGGCTTCCTGCTTCAACGATAGAGCTTGCTGGCACAAAAGCCAGTAGAGGCTTCGTCTCTACAGGCGAATGCCTAAAATCAATCACTTTATGAATTCGCATTTTTCCCAAAGCTCTTTAATACTTTTATTTATCTCGGACTTAAGCTCAAATTCCTTTTTATTGACCAACTCCCTATTCTTAACTAAAATTTTCCCATCAACGATTACAGTTTCAACATCGCTCCCTTGACCACAATAAACCAGCATGGATATGGCGTTTCCAAAGGGAAGGAATCTGGCTTTATCCGTATTAACTATTTGGATATCTGCTTTCTTACCAGGCTCTATTGATCCTATTTCTTTATCCATCCCTATAGCTTTTGCAGCTCCTATCGTCGCCATCTCTAGGACGTTTAAAGCTGATATGCTCGTTGGGTCTAGGCTTGAGAGTTTATGCAACAAGGCTGTAGTCTTTATCACTTGATACATGTCTTGCACATAACTTCCGAGTCCATCGGTTCCAAGCAACAGTTTTATCCCATGCTTCAGCAATAACGGCACATGAGCTGTTCCAAAGCCCAAAAGCATATTGCTAATCGGGCAATGGGTTACACTTGCTCCGCTCTTCTCGAGCAGATCTATGTCCTTAAGGTTTAGCCCTATACCATGAACAATGTTGGTTTTTGACCCCAGTATTCCCAAAGCTCTCAAGAATTCTAACTCCCTTTTCCCATGTTTCCAAAGCGTATTCTCAACGGAGCTTAAGGTTCCACAAGCATGGATTTGGATGTTGGTATTCAATTCTTTAGAAACACTTGCTACCTCTTCCAGCATCTCCTCTGAGCACATGCCAAACCCTCCAGGTCCAATCCAAACTTTTATTCTTCCTTCACTAGCTGAATCCCATTCTGAATAGAATTTTCTAAATCCTTTTATTGCTTTATCCGCCTCTACGATTAAATCTTCAGGAACTCCTTGATCAATAAGACCATAGGCTAAAAATCCTCTTATTCCAAATTCATTGATCGCTTTAGCGATTGCTTCCATACTTTTGGGATCTTTATGCCAAAAGTGGTTTTCAACAAAAGTAGTAGTTCCTGATTTTAACATCTCTAGGCATGCTAGAGTAGAAGCGATATAGTAATCCTCTTTGGTTGCTTCGCTTCCAATCTTGAAGACATAATCAGTATCCCAAGTCGGAAAAGGAATATCGAAAGCGATCCCCCTCAATAACAACTGTGACACATGCTGATGCCCATTTATAAACCCTGGCAAAACCAATTTACCAGATGCATCTATCACTAGATCTGACGATTCTTCTATGGCTTCCTTTTTAACTTCTCTGATCCTATCGTTTTCAATCAATATCGACCCTTTAGGGATTATTTCACGATTTTTATTCATAGTAATTATGCAAGCGTTTTGTATTGAAATCTCCATTCAAATCACTGATTGGAAGATATAGTATTGGCTCAGTATTAAAATTTTAGTATGATGAGTTTAAGGCTTTTATTTCAATGACAGACTATGGCTTTATTACCAAAACCAAAGTCATGCGTAATGAATTTAAGAAAGATAGATGATAGAGTAAATCGATCAGGGTGCTTAAAGCTTGAAGATTTTATTGAAATTTGTATCTCCTTTACAAGAGTTAAGTGGAATAAAAGAAGATCAGATAGAGCTACCAAAGAGCATGACTCTCAAGGAATTGATAGGCTTAATGAATAACCGGTATGATAAAAAGTTTATGGAATATATATTCGATGAAAAAACAGGGGATTTTAAATCCCATATAGTGGTGATGAAAAACGGGGTAAATATAAAATCTTTAAGCGACATGGAAACAAGGCTGGAGGATGGAGACGTTATACATTTCTTTCCTCCAGTGTGCGGAGGCAATAATATACTTGGATGAAAATTGAAATTCCCTTTCTCGATAAAAATATAACTTTATCTCAACTCGCAAGAAGACCCCATGCGAGAGCGTGGGGATGAATTGCGAAACCTTTAAATGGAGCTTTCCAATATTGAAGTTAGGTCTGTGACCTTGAAAGTTAAGAAGACAATTCAAGCGAAAATAGTGTTTTTAACGAAAATCAAACGGCAATCTTCAAAAGTTTCTGCGTGGCGAGAGTGTTGAAGTCTATTCAGCTAATGGGTTAAGGAATTAGGAGCTGGACCGGCAAGGCTTGAAGGAAAAGTATAAGAACCATAAATTATTTCTATACGCTTAATATATCATAGATAAAAACCTAAACTTA
>JAWCQS010000089.1:0-4480 GCA_038869655.1 Bathyarchaeia archaeon
AACTTGCCCTTTACCAGGGCCTTCAGGCATAGGCTCTTTAGTAAACCTTTCGGGCAATGCATCATCCTTTCCAGAAATGCCTTCCCTTATGTTAAAGCATCTTTCGAGGTTTACTATTCTTTCACCTATCTTCATCAATTCTTCTTTATCTCCAAAGGCATGTTCTCCGGTTACTAATGGGAGTGCTTTTGCAAAGTCCTCGACCCAAAATATTGGTGGCCATCCGACAGTGTACCAGCACACGATCAACGAATCCCTTATGGCATAAACGTTTTCACAGGTATAAACCACTAAAGCCTTGTATTTTTCTGAATAAGGGTCACAGATTTCTGGAAGCTTATCGCTTCCCCATCTTTCTTTTGCAGTTCTTTCATAACCAAGTTGATCCACTGTAACCAAGGACCTAAGATGATCTGCTCCTCTATTGCTTACGGCGTGAGTTAATGCGACTGATCTATGGGTTCTTCCATCTTGGCCTGAAATTTCTAAGCCTTTTACGTGCATTGCATATTTTTCTGAGCCTTTTCCTACTATGCTAGAAGCATTTCTAACGCCTTCAGCCAAAACGTTTCCAAACCCTTCTCGCTTGGCTATCTTTTTTATCAACTCTATCAGCGCATCTGAGTTTCCCCATTTTAGCTCCAAGCCATCAGTATCCTCTTTTGTGATTATCCCTTTCTCATAACATTCCATAGCCCAGGAGATAGTTGCTCCGGTTGAGATTGTATCCAAGCCATACCTGTCGCATAAAAGGTTAGCATAAAGTACAGAGCTAAAGTCGTCGATAAAACAATTTGTTCCAAAAGCCATTATGGTTTCATACTCGGGCCCCTCAGTAAAAATGCTTCCGTATTTGCTTTCCTTTACGAAGTTAGCTTTCTTGCACATTGTAGAGCATGAAAAACAAGCCTTAGTGGCTATCCAGTATTTTTCCCTTATAGTCTCAGCGCTTAAGGCTTCAGCGTTTGGAAATACGCCTGTATAATGGTTTTTTGTTGGCAATTCTCCTATGCTCTGCTTAGCCATTACTAATAAAGGAGTTCCATACTTGTTCATCGCTTGAGCTTGTGGATGAGCTAAAACTCTTTTCTTCGCTTCATTGGCCAACTCCATAAACTTATCCGGATCCGCGACTTCAACAGGCTTGCTTCCTTTAATTGCTACTGCTTTTAGCCTTTTAGAGCCCATCACGGCTCCCATACCTGTACGTCCAACAGCCCTATAATAATCGGTTATCAATGAAGCGTACTTCACTAGATTCTCTCCGGCTTGACCAATGCAAGTTATCTGAGCATCTTCTTGAAAATCTTCGAGGATTATGTCACTAGCTTCATGAACACTCTTTCCCCAAACATGCTCTGCTTTTTCTAATCTAACTTCGTCATCGATTATTTTTAAATAAACAGGCTCTTTGGACTTTCCTTCGATCAAAATGGCGTCGTATCCCGCGTACTTAAGCTCAGGTCCAAAATGTCCTCCGCAGTGAGATTCTCCCCAAATTCCAGTTAATGGAGATTTAGAGGCTACCATGAATCTTCCAGAATTAGCCCAAAAAGTGCCGGTTAAAGGGCCTGTTCCTACAAAGAGCTTGTTTTCAGGTTCTAAAGGCCCTATACCCGACTTAAGCTCATCGTAAAGGATCCTTATGGCAAAACCAGATCCACCCAAATAGTTCCTTACCAGCTCATTTTTTAACGGTTGAGTTTTTATTTCTTTCTTAGTCAAGTTTATACGAAGAATCTTTCCAGCATAGCCTTTATGATCGAAACTCGTATTATCCACCTCCTATCGGTGGAAAAATATCCAAAACGTCTCCATCCTTTAATTTCGTCTCAACTCCACTTAATAATCCCATCTTATGCCCATTAACCATTATATGGAAAAACGGCTTTACGTTCCCATTTTCGTCCAATAGATGATTCCTAAAGCCATCTCCATATTTTTTTGAAAGGACTGCTATGACTTCTTTAATTGTCCCAGCGTTGACTTTGGTTTCTTTTTCACCAGCTATTTCACGAAGAGAGGTGTATAGCTTAACAGTTACTTCGGGCATCGGAATCTCTCCTTTTATTCTTTTAAAAGCTTAAGGCCCTAGTTGGGCATAAGCTTACGCATAATCCACAGCCGTAGCATTTCTTTACATCTACGAACGCTTTAGGCAATCGCATTCCTTGTCTTTTTTCAACTTTTATTGCTTCATAAACGCATGGAATTACGCATAATCCACAGCCTTTACATTTTTCCATATCGACTCTAGGAGGTATGCTTTTAGTTCTTTTAGGCTTTTTTGGCAAATACTTTAGGGCTATGCCTTTAAAATCTTCTATCGAATTGTACTTATGAGATTTCATATAATTCTCTAATTCAAAAACAAGCCTTCTAAAGATAGAGGGGCCTTCTACAATCGCGCTCGTACAAACCTGTACTGCTGAAGCCCCAGCCATAACATGCTCTACGACGTCGTTTCCGCTCGATATCCCTCCTACGCCTATAACCGGAATCTTTACAGCCTTAGCTATTTCTGCTACGCATCTTATAGCTAATGGCTTTATCGGAAATCCAGAAATCCATCCATAGCCACTTTCTCCACCTAAGTATGGCTTTCCAGTCTCAATATCTATATGCAAGCATGGTCCAAACGAGTTTATCGCAACTATCCCGTCTACTCCGGCTTTTTCAACAGCCTTTGCGAGTGAGGATATCTCTTGAGTATGAGGGCTCAGTTTAGCAAATACGGGTATAGAGATCAGTTCTTTAAGAGTTTTTGCGACCTCGACGATGGGCTTTGGGTCTATTCCAACATAATGTGTTGAAAATTCTACAGCGTCTACTCCGGCCTTTTCTATTTTTTTGGCCATCCTTCTCATATCACTAGCCTTATAGCCTAAACTGGCTATTAGAGGTAAGTCCGTACTTTTAGCTATAGAAAGCTCTTTTTCTATCCATTGTTTGAACGTTATATCGGACCAAAGTTCAACATTTAGCATACCGCTTGCATCGCGTACAGAAGTTTTTGTTAGTTCTACTGGTTTTCCATCCAAGTTCATCATCATACAGGAAAAAAGCTTTCCTCTATCGATTAAAGCCATGTTAGGCCTAGGAACTTTAGCCGGTATTACGCTTATAGTCTTAGTTACTAGTCCTCCAGCTCCTCCGTTTGCAACTTTAATCAAGGTTTTACCATCATAGCCCAGCGGCCCTGCAGCATTCATAACAGGATTCCTAAATTTTATACCGCATACTTCAACTGAAAGGTCCACCAATAAACAAAACCTCCACAATCTAAATTATGATTTTGATGTTTTAATCATCTCCATTAATTTGCTCCATATTTCTTTATGCTCATGCTTATTTTAAAATTTGTCTCAAAACTATTTAGGCATTTCCCCTTTCTAGAACTTCTCATAGAAGTTTTTCAGCTTTCATCAAGCACAGGCTTAAACTCGATGGTAAAGACTCTGGGCCAATAATATGGGCTTGAGTAAACTAGCTCTATCGCCACTTCGCTTAAAAAGAAAAAGTACAGAGAAGGGGATCAAAGAGGGGTCGAAGTGACCTCTTTCAACCTTCTTTTTTGGCTTAAGAAGCCTTGACAAGCCTCTAAAAGCTTAGAAAGGCTCTATACAAATCGCCGCCCGCATAGTGATTGCTATAGATTTTAGGATGAGCTGCAGCGAGGGCAATGAATGCCATTAATCACCTAACAAACCTAAGCAACCAAGCAGCATAAGTTTCGCTTATAAAGACAAGAAGAAATCACATAAATTAAAGTAAGCAAATGAAAGATTTAACACCAACAAAATACTTGAGCAAGAGCGATTTGGTTAAATTTTAACCATTTCATTCATTTAATTCGATAAAGCTGATCTATAAGTTTTTTACATGTGAAAAAAGCATTTTTAGCAGCGTCAAAAGCTTCTTTTGCGTAATCTTTAAAATACTCAACGCCAAAACTTTTTTCATAACCATAGCCAGCTAATCCTCTAAGCTCAGCCAGTACAGCTATGTGTTTGCTTATAAAAGGAACATTTTCTTTAAACCAATCAGGAATATCGCTTCTCTGAGCTAGCTCTGAGAAAACATCACTTACATCATGCTCCTTTGGATAGTCTATCCCCAAAAGCAATAGGATTGCTTTAGCCGATTGCTCAACACACATTTGCGCACTATAGACTGCATCATCCCATCTCTGGTCTTCTAAAGCTCTTTCAGCGCTTTTTAACCAACGACTTGCTCTTGAAATTCCTGCTAAAGCGATATCTATGCTTTTCAAAGCTGATATACCTCTCCAGCCTTAACTTTTGAAATAACCCAATAATGGCGTTTGTTTGGCATCACTACCCTCTTAGCGCCTAATTCGGTTAGCTTCTCTTTGACAGCTCTCATCAAATTAGTCAAAAATCCATCCTTTTCATAAAGGATTATCCCATCAATGCAAGCGTCCATATATATTCTATGGAATTCTAAAGCTTCTTCTTTG
>JAWCQS010000090.1:0-4451 GCA_038869655.1 Bathyarchaeia archaeon
GCAGGCGTCCTAATGGCTTTCCCAATCCTTTCGAGAATGATGAGGACAATTGCTATGCTCCATGTGCTACTTAAGGATAGAAGGGGAACAACTATGATAAGCCCATATCCTATGAATGTGAACAGCCAGTAGGACTTGGTTGCGTCAGCAAGGTACCCGCTTAAAATCCTAACAGCGTAGCCCAGAAACTCTCCAAAACCGGTCACCAGGCCAACCACCAACGCGGAAGCCCCAAGAAACTTGAGGTAATCCGGCACTATTCCTCTCGAACCCTCATATATCACGTCCCCCATCAGGCTCACTATGCCGAAGAGCAGGATTGCCTCATACACGCTTCTTCTTAAGCCAGCCTTGTCTTCCTTGGGCAATTATGTGCAGCATGAAGATGCCCCGGTTAAAAACATTTAGTTAAACGATACTGAGCGAATCACGGATAGTTTATGTCAGCCCTTCTTAATGCTTTCTTGAATCCACTAGAATAATTTATAAGTGATGGTGTCGCTTAAAATATCGGGCTTTGGGAGAGACATACGTGCTTGTTAAAGTGCGGGCGATAGCTGGGACAAAGGAGGAAGAGGTAAAGCTACTTGTAGATACAGGCGCCACTTACTCTTGGATTTCAAGAGAAACATTGGAGGCGCTGGGCGTCAAACCGGTAAGAAGGATGAGGTTTAAAACCATAAGGGGAGATGTGGTGGAAAGAGAGGTTGGTCACATACTTATGGAATATGAGGGGGAGGAGGCGCCTACTTTGGTGGTCTTTGCGGAGGAGAAAGATGGAAGCGTCTTAGGTTTACATGGATTAGAAAGCTTGGGGCTTGAAGTCGATCCAGTAACGCAGCAGGTTAGAAAAAGCGAAGCCTTGCTCGCATTGTAATTTTGAGACAGCCCTACTTCAGGGTGAAGTAAACTATCCTATTGTTCTTCCCTTACAGTGCTCTCCCCTACCTGGTCCATAGGATCATTTAAGGATGAGCATCTATTAATGTTGCTCCAATCCTTCGACTAGAAGTAGGCTTTTTGTCAATCTTGAGTATCATAAGGAGTATCAAGACGCCCACTGGTATCGTTGCAGCAGGAACCATGAAGACAATGCGGGGAGAGATTTTCCAGAGGAAAATTCCAAGTAGAGGGCCCGGTATCCCCGACACCTGCCTCACGGCGTTCATGAACCCCTGTACTAAGCTTCTGTGTTCCTGCTCCGTCTTCTCTACCAAGTATCGATTCAATCCTATGCTCAACTGCGCGATGAGAGCCGAAAAGGCTAGCGATGCCGCAACCACAGGTTGCGGAGCTAGCACAAAGGCAAGGAGGAGTGGGAGGGATAGAACATCCCTAATGATGAGCGATATTAGACTCCTCCTGAATCTGTCAACCAGAAAACCAGCCATGAGAGAACCGATGATTGTTGCGACGCCGCAAAAGGTGTACAGCGTGGATATCTCCATGATGCTGAGGGAGAGCACATCCTTAAGAAATGTTGGAACGAAGGGAGCAGCTATAGAGCTCGTAAACGCATCAAAGGCAAGATAGACTAAGAGAAGGAGTAAGGAAGCTCGTCTACCGATGAACCTGATGCCCTCGGCGAATGTCCCTAACAGGGCTGAGGAGAGGTTGAGCCGAGTTCGTTTCTGCTTTAGCGTTTCTTGAGCATATGCAGATAGGATTAGAGAAGTGGAAAAGAGCAGGCCTGAAGCGATGAATGCCGTAGGCGCGTTTGTAGCGGATAGGACGTAACCGAACACTTCATAGCCTAGCATGGATGCAACGCCCTCAGTAAAAAACAAGAGCGAGAAGGCTTTGCCAACGTGCTCCAGCGGGACGGATTCGCTAAGCAGCACTGTGCGAGCTGGAGCAGCGAGGATGAACGATACTTGAAGAAGCAGCGCCAGAACCATTACGGTCGTGGGAGAATGTATAATAGCGAGCGTCAGCAAGCCAAAAACGCTAAGAGGTAAGCAAGCCAGGAGCGTCTTCCTCCTTCCGAAAGCGTCGCTGAACACCCCTCCCACTATAGGGCTGAGCCATAAGAGCGCGTTGCCCAGCATTGAATAGATGCCTAGCGATTCAGCACCACCCATATCATATATTAGCATTTTTAAATAGTAACCGACGAGGTAGGCTACCGCGAGGGTTTCAACAAAATTCGTTGCTATCACGACCTTGACGTTGCGATACCTAAGCAGAGTGAGATAAGTCGATCCTCTCAACCTAGAAATGAACAAGATATGATACCTCTGCCTTTCACCAGTATAGATAAAATTCTCTGCGGCACCTTTCCTAGGCTCATAACTTCATTCATAACGTGTGGATTGTGGTTGCGAGCATATTTTGATAAGCTTAATATAGCCATCGTTTCCTTGCTCAGTGCGTTTTTTACTAGGATAATTGAAACAGATTCCGCTACAGCTTCCTCTACTTCTACTAACTCATTATTAGGCTTAACAAGATACACCCCAGGACTAAAGGTTAAGGAGGCTCTTTTAAGGAATTCTAGGTCTAGATACATATGGAAAAGTTCATGTCCAACTATCTTAAGCAATACAATGTATTCTTCCTTTTGGGTTGAAAATCTCGGCGTATAGAATGAAATACGAATATCCACCCAACCCTTGACTGTTTTATTTATAATTACTTCTGGAGATGGCAATGAGAAGCTGATTGAAGGGTTTTCTGGCGTTGGGATTAATGCACCTTTATACCTTTCTGTGATAAATATGGTTACCGTAATTTCAGTATTAAGTGCTTTTTCTAATTCTTTAAATACATTAATTAAGTATTGCGATAGATCATTTGGAACATTAAGTATCTTTGTGAGTTGGGACCACGCGGTATCTATTATCAGTTTCAAATCAGAGTTGCCAATAATCCTAAGAATCATGCGATATGCACCCCGGTTCGTAAGGACATCTTGGATCTGGAGCATAAAGATCGCCATAATATCTATATGCCAATACTCTACATTTTCCTCCACAGATGTCAAAATAAGAACATGCTTTACATTTTCCATGCATATCCTCTTTTTTAATATTTCTAATCTTCCTAAGAACAGGTGAGAAGTGCCATATTTCTTTGAATGTTTGGCTGCGTAGATCTCCTGCGATAAATATATTAGTTCTAAGACCAAGCGTCAAATCACAGGGATAGACAAATCCATCAGGCGTGATTTCGGTGTATCGTCCGACTCTTGCACCGCATCTAGTAAAAAGTTTATGACTCTCTTCAGTAGCAAGAATATGGCATAAATCCTTAAAACGCCCATCAATAAACCAAAATGGTTTCTCTGCTATTATTCGAATGTTATTCTTCTTGGCTTCCTTTTCTAATTCCTCGATAATTTTTAAACGTTCGTAAAGGGGAATTGTCATGGAAAAATCGCCCCTTCCAATAGGTTTCAGTTCCGTAATATTCCACGAATTTACTCCCAGGAATTTAACCAATGGAAGCATATCAAGAATTGTATCTTTATTTGCTTTCTGTAAAGTTGTTGCAACCGTTATATTAACTCCTACCTTAACTAGAAGTTTAATAGCTTGAACTGTTTTATCAAAAGATCCAGGGGTGTTAGTTAATTCATCGTGAATTTCAGAGGCCGGGCCATGTAAAGGGACTTGTACACCAATGCAATTTTTTGCCAATTCATTTGCCACTTTTTCATCGATAAGTAAAGCATTTATAGTAGCGTTTACTACGAGCCCTTTTTCTTTTGCATATTTAGCCACTTCGATAAACATAGGATTTAAAAGTGGATCTCCTCCTGTTATAGTTAACTCCAGTACATTCATCTCAACCAATTCACTTATAATTCTTTTTATCTCACCTAAGTTCAATTGATTACGTAAGAGTTTTCGTGGTGCGTTTACAAAGCAGAATTTACATCTCATACTACAATTCCACGTTAGGTGAAGGTATGCTTGTATCGGAGCTGATAAGTAGCTGAGATCACTTACAAGGCACCTGGTCCTTCTTAGCATACTTAAAGCTCTATTTAAGTTCCCATTCTTCTTACTTTCCTCTACAACTCCTGTTATATGTAACGGGTTCAGAAACTCAACAATCGAGTTTACTTCATCTCCTCCTTCATTTGTCTCGTTGTCTAATGTTTCAGCAATCTCTTCTATCGACAAAGAATATTGGGTAAGAAAAAGTATATCAGCAGCTTTTTTGTTAAGCGCGAATAGGTTATGTGTAACCCTATTATATAGAAGTCCTCCAAAGTATTCAAGTCTTAGAATATAGTCAGAACTAAGCTTAATTCTTGACTTTTTGGAAAGCGATTCCTTCTCTCTTTGCGGTAATCCAATACAGTTATTTTCCAATCTTGTTTTTTAAAGCTGTGGCACATTATCATAAATATTTTGCTCGAGAAAAAAAGTAATACATACTTCTAAATGAAAAAGAAAAAACTTCTGAAGAAAATTTTTAAAAGATCATTGCCAAACAAACGAATA
>JAWCQS010000091.1:0-4438 GCA_038869655.1 Bathyarchaeia archaeon
TACCCTCCCTTTATTCGGATACTCGTTACATACCATGCCCATCGCAAACATGCTTGCAACGACGTTTATTATCGCTATAATCGCGGCTATTGCGCATGCCAGAGTTATTCCTAGATCAAACTTCGGAGTTCCCCAAGCTAAAGGCTTAGGAAAGTCTATCCAAGGGAGTTCTCCTGAAGGATCAATTTTGATTTTTCCAGCGATGCCAAATACTAAAATGCCAAATAGGATGCTAGTAAAAATCGAAATCGTACTTAAAAATCCTTTAATTTTTAGAGAGACCATGGATGAAATTAGGATCATACCAACCATGGAAAACATTGCAATCGATTCTCCACCGGGATTGGATGAGGTAATACCTAAAGCTCCGGGCAAAGCTGTACCAGAGACCGTAAGCGCTATTAAACTGAGCAAGGTTCCCTTGATTGTTGGAGTGAAGAAGTTTAAAACTCTCCAAACTATTCCTGAAAAACCTATAGCTATGACTATCAATCCTGCGACGATTAATCCAAACTCTATCTCAGCCATTACATCGCTGATAGATATTCCAAGCACGACGGATGTGGAGCTGAATGTAATATACATAGTCCAAAAGAACATAGCAGGGCCTTCGGTTATAGGATAGCGATGTCCGAGCATAACTTGAAGCGATGTAGCGAGTCCAGAGGAGAAAAGAAGCCTCTGTATTAAAAATGCAGTTTCATGGACTGAAAGCTGAAGGGTTATTGAAATAATAAACGCCGTTGGGATTAGAGTGCTTACATTGAATAAAAGCCATTGGAAACTATAGGTTAAAAGTTTTAAAGGTGGCGGCATATCGTCTATTCCATAGATTAACTCATCCTTCATGAACAATCTCCTTCCTAATGGGATAAAACAGCATGTTTTATAAACTATTTTGACTTCTAATGATACTTATAAGCGAAATCAAATTTTAGGAGGTTTTAGAATGATTATAGACACGCATACCTCAATTCCACCAGAGTTCCTTAGGCCAAGGCTCGATAAGCTATTCGAGAAGGCTACCGTAGAAGGTTTGTTGTCGCGTATGGAAAAAGCTGGGATAGACTTAGCAGTAGTTTGGTCTATCGCTAGAAACCCTGATGAAGTTTCGAGAATAAACGATTGGATCTCAAGCCTCTGCGAGAAATATCCAGACAAATTCGTTGGGTTTGCTAACGTTTATCCTCCAAGGGTAAAAGAGTCTTTAAAGGAGATAGATAGAGCAGTCGATAAGCTAAGGCTTATCGGAATAAAATTCCATCCAGAAGTCCAGAAGTTTAGGCTTGACGATCCCTCAGTATTAAAAATCCTGAAAAGGGCTAAGGAGTACGCATTGCCCGTAGTTACGCATGTTGCAAGCCCTGCTTACGATCCTGTTCCTTTGGATAAGGCTAAGATTATGCAGGAAGAGGCTGATAGAAAGGAGCCCTTTGCCAAAGCCTCTTACTTGGCTAAAATAATAAGAGCTTATGATGACCCAAAGTTTTTTGCAGCCCATATGGGAGGACTCTATGTCGAAGAGATAAGGAGATCGAATATTTCATTCCAAACAACTGGAGTTTGCAAAGAAGCCATTGAGTATGGAGTAGAGAACGTTGGGGCGGAGCGCATAGTTTATGGATCGGACTTTCCATTTTTTGAGGTCATCGATGAAGTTGAAAAAGTTAAAGAGGCAAAAATCTTAAAAGAGGATAAAGAGAAAATTCTTGGAGAAAACTTTAGGAAAGTTTTAGAGGCAAAAGTTTAGTGAGTGATAAAAATGAAAGAAAAATCGATTCCTAAAGAAAAATTGATCGAGATGTATAGAAAGATGCTCGAAATAAGGCTCTTTGAGGAGAAGGTTGGCGAAGTCTTTGCAAAGGGCTTGATCCCAGGATTTCTCCATCTTTGTATAGGGCAAGAGGCTGTTCCGGTTGGCGTATGCATGAACTTACGCAAAGAGGATTACATAACATTCAGTCATAGAGGGCATGGTCATTGTCTTGCTAAAGGGACTTCTATGCGAAAAGTCATGGCTGAACTTTTTGGAAAAAGCTCTGGCTGTTGTAAAGGTAGGGGTGGCTCTATGCATCTTACTGATGTGGAAAACGGAGTGCTTGGAGCTAATGCGATAGTTGGAGCTAACATTCCAATAGCCGCTGGAGCGGCTTTTTCAGCAAAGCTTAAGGGTACAGATCAAGTAGCAGTCTGCTTCTTCGGTGATGGGGCTTCTAACACAGGAGCTTTTCACGAAGGCTTAAACATGGCAGCACTTTGGAAGCTTCCAGTAGTTTACGTTTGCGAGAACAACCTCTATGCCATATCTACGCACGTTCTAACATCGACTTCCGTAAAGGACGTAGCCGTTAGGGCAACAGCCTATGGAATACCTGGAGAGATAGTCGATGGGATGGATGTGATGGCGGTTTATGAAGCCTCAATGAAGGCTATCGAAAGAGCAAGAAAAGGCGAGGGCCCAAGCCTCCTTGAGTGTAAAACCTATAGGTTCTGCGGGTCTTTTCAAGGCGACCCTCAAGAGTATAGGACTAAAGAGGAAAGGTTAGAATGGGAGGAAAAATGTCCGATAAAGACGCTTAGAGGGAAACTCATAAAGCTTGGAGCTCTAACGGAGGAAATCGATAAGAAAATCCATGAGGAAATCAACGTGGCTGTGGAGGATTCTGTCAAGTTTGCTCAAGAAAGTCCGTATCCATCTAAGGATGAAGTTGGTTTATTTATTTTCGCTTAAGAGGTGAAATCAAAGATGAAGGGTAGAGAAATAACCTTTGGTGAGGCTTTACAAGAAGCTTTACGTGAAGAGATGAGAAGAGACAGCTCGATATTCTTACTTGGCGAAGACATAGGGGCTCATGGTGGAGATTTTGGAGTAACAAAGGGCTTGATCCATGAGTTTGGAAAAGAAAGGGTCAGAGATACTCCCATCTCTGAAACAGCCATATTGGGAATAGCGGCCGGAGCAGCTACAACTGGGCTTAGGCCCATTCCCGAAATAATGTTTGCCGACTTCTTAGGAGTTTGTTTTGATCAAATCCTCAACCAAATTTCAAAATTGAGGTATGCTTCTGGGGGGCAGATGAAATTTCCTCTGGTTATCCGAACGGCGTTTGGAGCTGGAATAAGAGCAGGCCCACAGCACTCACAAAGCCTTGAGGCTTTTTTCATGCATATTCCAGGACTTAAGATAGTCGTACCTTCCACGCCTTACGATGCGAAAGGATTGCTTAAAGCTTCGATTCGTGACGATAATCCAGTCCTATTCTTCGAGCATAAGCTTTTGTACAAGCTTAAGGGAAGCGTTCCAGAGGAAGAGTACTTAATACCGCTAGGAAAAGCTGACATAAAGCGAGAAGGAAAGGATTTGAGCTTGATAACCTATGGGCTTATGGTCCATAGAGCCATTGAAGCCATTAAAGAGCTTGAAGAAGAAGGGATAAGCGTAGAGCTAATAGACTTAAGGACTTTAAGCCCTTTGGATAAAGAAGCAATAATTGAGTCTGTAAAGAAAACTGGAAAGGCTGTGATCGTGCATGAGGCTTGGAAAAAGTGTGGGTTTGGCGCTGAGATAGCAGCAATCATAGTTGAAGAGGCTTTCGACTATCTCGATGCTCCGATAAAAAGGGTTGGGGCTTTTGATGCGCCTACTCCTTACTCACCAGTTTTGGAGGATGCTGCGATTCCGAGTAAAGATGATATAAAAAGAGCTATAAGGGAGATAGTTCTTTGATGAATTCCAAGAGGCTTTTATTTTAATCCAGCTTTTTTATTAAATTCTCGGAAGCCTCTTGAGCTTTTTCTAGAACTTCACTCTCGTCGAGCGTTTTGACGATTCTGTCTTCCATAATTATTTTACCGTCTACGATAACGGTTTCAACGTCCAAGCCTGTAGCGGAGTAAGCTAACAATGGAATTACGTTATGCAAAGGGTGCGTATGAGGTTTTTTAAGATCGACTATGATTATATCAGCCTTCTTTCCTACTTCTATAGAGCCTATCTCGCTTTCTAAGCCTAAAGCCTTAGCTCCGTTTATAGTAGCCATCTCAAGGAGCTCATAGGCTTTTAGGCTTTCAGCATTTAGTGTATGGATTTTTTGAAGCAATCCCGCTATCCTCAATACTTGGAACATGTCCTGAGTATAACTCGCTAAGCCATCTGTACCTAAAGCAACGTTTATTCCCATGCTCACCATCCTTTCAACCGGTGCGATTCCATAGGCCAAAAGTATGTTACAAATTGGCGCGTGGATTATCGATGAACCACTTTTTTTAATCAATTCGAGCTCCCTTTCAGATAGCCAAACTGAGTGGATTATTGAAGTATCTCTATCCAAAAGCTTTAATTCATAAAAATGTTCGATCTCTCTTTTTCCGTAATCCACTGTAGCTCTGTTCACGTTATCTATGGTCGCTGAGGCATGAACCATGTAGTTGAGCTTAT
>JAWCQS010000092.1:0-4438 GCA_038869655.1 Bathyarchaeia archaeon
GTAAAATGAGGTTATTCGACACAGCAGAATATCCCAAAGTTTTTTACTCTTATCTAAAAGTTCAAAACCGTCCGCTCTTGAATAATCGAAGTGATGCCTAATGTACGCCATTAAACAAGGCCTGAAACGGATTGAAAGAATGTGATGTGCTAAATAGTTATAGGGATCATCGAAATCTATTTATTTTTGGAATTCAGATTTGATATTCGCGATAGGAGAAAATATAAAAAATGGAAAAAGATCAAATAGAGTGCCCCAAATGTAAGGCTAAGTTTAGCATACCTTATGCAAGGGTATTTGCATGCTCAGGATGTCCATCTTCAGCAACAGGGAGTTGCGGATACATAAAATGCCCTGAATGCGGGTTTGAATTTCCTTACTGTTAAAAGGTTTTGTAAGATGATGCGATTAAGTAGAAAAGAAAAAATAGCCTCATCCATTCTATTAATTTGTTTATTTTTAATAGTGGAAGCCATAGCCACCAACTACTTCATGTCTTATGGATTGAGCAAGGCGGGGCTAACGTTTTCTTTTCTAGGCAACAAAATTTTTATTCCAGCGTACTCACTGCCTATAATTGGAGTTTTTGCGGTTATTCTTTCAACCTGGGATTATCTACTTGATAAAATCTTTTATTCAAAAAACAGATCTAAGAAGATAGGCTTAAGAGTTTTAGAGCAAGTTTTTACCATAATGGCAATCTTTACTCTATTCCTTTTCATTCCATCTATAATCGTCTCTAACTGGTTTTTAGGCTTAATTAGTAAACTTTATAATGCGGTACCTGGACTAAAGTCATTACTTAATACCTTAATTCAGCCCATCATAAGCTCTTCAAACATCGATAACTTTTTAATTTTCGTTTTAATTCAAAACCTTGCAGGCTTTGCTACAGTATTTTTTGTTTTATTGCTAACGAGGATCAAGCTTAGAAAAGGTTAATTCATTTTCAGCTCTTGGTTTTGGAGGAAACAGATATGAGCGATACAAAAAATGCTGATGCAAAGCTATCTTTAAGGCAAAACCTGATTACGATAGCGCCTCTTATTCTAGGCCTGGTCATACTCTTAATTTTTATCAATCTTATGGGCTTTTGGAGCATAGTAAACACGGTTAAAGCTTTCTCCCCGAGCATTATGTTCATAGCTTTCATTCTCAATGGATTAGGGCTATTGCTCTATGGAGTGGCCTGGTACATCCTGATTAAAGCCTCCGGAAGTTTTATTAGGTTTAAAGTATGCCTAGGGGCTGCTTTGGCGGCAATATTCATGTACTACCTAATGCCGAGTGGATTTTTCCTCGAAACGGTACGCATAATGATCGCAGAAAAAGAAGCTAAGGTTAAAATCGGTGTAGGAACGGCTACAGTCGTTATGCATAGAATTCTTTTTCTTTTCGGCTTTATAATCTACGGAATTTTAAGCATAGTGGCATTAACACTAGAATTCAATTTATCGATTTACATCTTCCAAAAATACCTTATCGCGATCGGAGCACTTTTATTCGGAACTATAGCAGCTCTTTACTTGCCACTCAATGTTTCAATGCTCGATAAGTTAACTCAATATATCTTAAAAAAAATAAAGCCTTTCATTTTAAAGTTTCTTTTTAAATATGGATATGAATCTACGCTAGATCAAATAAAATATTTTCTTAACGATTTTAGAGAGGGTTTCAAAAGCTTAGTCAAGAATAAGCATCATCTGGTTTTGGCGCTATTCGCAATAATGGGTTACTGGTTCACATCGGTTCTAATAATGTTTTTAACTTTTAAAGGTTTAAACTATGAAGTCCCTATCTGGATTCCTATATTTGCTATGATCGTTGGGGACTTGATTCAAATGACTCCAATAATCATTCCCGGAATGCTTGGAATATTTGAAACTGCAGTTTCAATAGTATTGAACGCTTTTAAAATTCCAATAAACATAGCTGTTTCAGCCACTCTACTCTCTAGAATAGCGACTTTTTGGTTTGATATACCCATCACAGGTATAGCCGCCATGTACTTTGGAACAAAATACATGGGCAAAACTTTTTTAAAATTGAGTAAACCTCTTTTCGAAACGAATAATAGCATGAACGAGAAAGCCCTTTAGATTTTCCTTCAATACGAAAAATTCTTCAACCATCTACTTTATCGCGTATCACTCTTAGCTATTTTATTTTTATTCCAACTTTTTTTAGACTCGCATAAATGATTAATGCACATTCGGAAAGGGCGTTTACCCTTTCTATTGACTTGTATCATCGGTAACCCACATACTTCACAGTTCTTACCTAAGGGAGTAACGGTAGCAAACTGAGGAAGGGGAAAACTAGTTTTACATTTAGGATATCCCGTGCATCCACAGAACACTTTTTTTGTTTTCCTTGAAAAAATGATTCTTAATTCTCCGCCGCAATTGGGACAAGCACCAAGCCTCCTCTCCTCCTTTCTCGCCTCAACTAACCCCTCTGAAAGTTTCTTTCCAATATTTTCCTCATTTTCTTTAAATTCTTTCAGAACTTCAGTTAGAGTTTCTTTTGCCTCCTCCACAACATCCTCGCGTCTTTTTTTTCCATAAAAAACCTGTTCTATTTCTTTTTCAAAATGTCTCGTCAACTCCTCACTCACAATCCTTGGAGAAAACTCCTTTAAGGCTTCGATGACAGCCTCCCCTAACTTAGTGACTTGAATGGATTTGCCGATAATATACCTTCTATCATAGAGGGTTTGTAAAATCTCTGCACGGGTTGCCTTGGTTCCAAGATTCCTTCTCTCAAGTTCTTTTAGTATACTTCCTTGACTGTATCTCCCTGGAGGTTGCGTTTCTTTAGCCAATTGCTCTAACTTCAGAACTCTAATCGTCTGACCTACTTTTAATTCAGGTAGAATCACTTCCTCCATTGTAAGATAAGGCTCGTAGATTTTAGTCCATCCAGGTTCGATAGTACGCTTTCCAACTATAACGAATCTGTAACCATCGACATCGAGAGCAACGTTTACGCTTTCTCTTGTAGCGTTATCGGCAAATGCGGATAAGGTCCTTCTTACGATCAGATCATAAATTTTCTTTTGTTGCGTGGTTAGTTTACCTAAGTCTGGCACTTCCCAAGTTGGAATAACGGCATAGTGCGCAGGGTCTTCGCGAGGCCCCTCGCTGGGCGTTAACTCTGGTTTTTGTAATAACTCTTTTACGAATCTTTCATAAGGTTTGAGGGATTCTAAAGCCTTTAACAGTTTTTCATAATTAATCCTGGCTGGAATTTTTTGCGAAGAGCTTCTTGGGTAGCTGATCCAGCCCTGTTGGTACAAAGATTCAGCGATGCCTATAGTTTGGGTAGGAGAGAGCTTGAATTGTGAATAACTTTCAGCTTGTAAATCGGTGGTATTGAACGGAAAAGGCGGTGATTGCTTGTACCGTCTTTTCTTTATATTTTCTACAACGGCATCCTTTCCATTGCATGCTTTTAAAATCCTATCAGCCTCTTTCTTTTCCCAAAGCTTGCCCCCTTCATAATCAGCGATGATTTCCATCCCATCTATCTTAACATGCAACTGCAACTCCCAAAAGGGAGTTGGCTTGAAATTTCTGATCTCCAATTCACGTTCCAGAAGCATCGCTAGGGTTGGTGATTGTACCCTTCCAGAAGATAAAATTGCAAATTCTTTTTGATGATTTTTTAAAGCGAGAGTAAGAGCTCTGGTTAGGTTGATTCCCCAGAGAAAGTCCAATTCATGACGAGTGAGACCAGCTTCAATCTGCGGAAAGTCTAAGTGCTTTGACATCGTACTGTATGACTCTATCAACTCATCTTTCGTGAGCGTAGAAAACTTCATCCTAAAGGCATCTTTCGCGTTAGCTAAGAACCTCAAAATGTTATAACCAATTACAGCGCCCTCCATGTCATAGTCTGTTGCGACTATATACTCAGAACCATTGTTTATCATCTTCTTTACGACATCAAAGTATTTTTTGGAAAATGCGGATTCCTTTCTAACCTCAAAACTGGGTTTCCATTCAGCAGAAAAAATTGGATAGCTCCATCCCCTTCCTTTATCGACAGGATCCAAATTGAACAGGTGCCCAACAGCACAAACTACAATATGTTTTTTCCCATCCCTTTCAAACTCATAATAAGTAACTTTATTCTCATCAATGTAAGCTTTTAGGCTCTTTGCTTCAGCCAAAGCTTCAGCTATTCGACGCGCCGCATCAGGTTTTTCAGTAATTATGATTGTTGACATTGATCACACCTGCTCAAGAGTTCATTTTAGTTTTTAATTCATTCATCAACAAGTCTTTTATCCTCTATTGCACTCCAGCGGATTTTGTATTTAAACCTCTTATCAAAGTTTTATGTTAAACAACGCTTTTTATTTTCAAGGATATTTCTTTTAACCCCTCTCGCATCCCACTTTTTGGAGCTCTAATAATCCGTCATAATATCTGCG
>JAWCQS010000093.1:0-4356 GCA_038869655.1 Bathyarchaeia archaeon
ATTCCAGCCTTTGTTATAAGCAATGGCAAGTTAATCGTAGAAAATGAATCAAAAACTGTTTACCATCTTAAAAATTTTTCATAATGGCTTACACTTGGCCTAACCTTCAGAATTTTAGTTTTGTTTCTTAAGAGATATGAAGTAAAAATTTGCTCGATAGGACCTTAGGTTATCTTCAATGGTTCAAACTTGAATCCAAGAGTAGGTTTACCTTCGATTACTCTGAGTTCTCCTGAGATAGGCTTTAACTTCATACCGATTTCGACTTCTTCAGTAGTTATTTGTCCAAGTACTCTAACACCGTTTTCAAACTCCACTATGCCCAGCACAAGTGGAACTTTATCTATGCCCTTAGGTATAGCGTACAACTTCGTGTAGGTCAGTAGAGTGCATACGTTTCCTAATTCGATTTCATCAAAATCTTTAGACTTACACTTAAAGCATCGAGAATGTTTTGGATAATACGCTTTACCACATTTTTTACATTTATACGCGAAGATTTTCTTTTCGGCCAACATCAACCACTCCTTTGTAATACGAAAGCGATTACATTGTTGCCGAAGCCCCCAAAGTTACAACTAAAACCAAATTCTGCTCCTGCAACTTGTCTCTCACCAGCCTCACCTCTTAGTTGCCAAGTCAATTCAACCAAATGCGCTATTCCAGTCGCACCCAATGGATGTCCACGCGCTTTTAATCCACCAGAAGGATTTATAGGCAACTTCCCGTCTATTTTAGTTACACCTTCTTCTATTGCTCTGCATCCTGTACCTTTCTTAAAGAAACCTGCATCTTCACTCTCAGCAAGTTCAAGTATTGTAAACGCGTCATGAAGTTCGGCTACGTCTATGTCAGCAGGAGTAATTTTAGCCATTTTGAAGGCTCTTTCTGAAGCGTTTTTTACAGCATAGAGAGTAGTTGGATCCTCTCTTTCATGGAGTGCAAGCGTATCTGTGGCTTGAGCTACCCCTGCGATGGTTGCTGGTAAGTCCGTAAAATCTTTGGCTCTCTCTGCAGCGCAAAGCATAATGGCTGCTGCACCATCAGAAACTGGGCAGCAATCATAAAGCCTTAAGGGATCTGCAATCATCGGATTATTCTGTTCTGCCTCAGGAGAGTAGAGGATGCCCTCGAGGGTTATTTTACTCCTTATATGCGCGTAGGGGTTTTTTAGGGCATTTTCATGATTTTTAACAGCAATCATCGCCAAGTGATCATACTTGAATTCCTTATAATGATGCATGTAAAACCTTGTAAACAATCCTGCGAGAGCTGGTAACGTTACTCCATGAATGTACTCGGCTGTCGGATGTGTCATAGTTGCAATAAGATCCGTTATGGCTTCTCCTGAAACATGCCTCATTTTCTCTCCGCCTACCACTAGTGCTGTATCAAAAGCGCCAGAAGCTATTGCAAAGCAAGCATTTTTAACAGCCGATCCACCAGATGCTGGACCATTTTCTACTCTATCCGCTGTAGATGGAAACATACCTAGTTGATCCGAGAGGGCTGAACCTAAAGCCGTTTGCTTACTCAGCTCCCCGCTCAGCATACTCGATACATAAACTGCATCGACATCACGATCTCCTAGCTTGGCATCGTCAAGTGCTTTGAGAGAAGCTTCGGTTAGTAAGTCAAGTAAAGTTTTATCGTCATGACGGCCGAATTTCGTCATCCCACAGCCTATGATTGCAACCTTTCTAAACATGAAATTTACTCTCTCACTACGTCTGGGATTATAACTTTTGGTTTTAGTGATTGAGTATAGAGATCTTCAGGAACTGGTCTCTGCCCGAAAACGAGCTTTGGTTTTATCTTAAAATAGTTTTCCTTAGTTAAAACCCAAGCGTTGGCTCCTCCCAGCTCATGCTGAACACCTACTTTTGGTTCTAGACTCCATTCTACCATCCATCTCCTGAAGCCTATTGGACTTTCTGCCGTTATTAAGATTTCTTCAACTCCATAATTTTCGATCGCATTTTCTTGTTTCGCAGCAAAGAGATGGGCTCCAATCCTAGCGCCTCTTCTGAACGCTATCGTGTGTAAGCTTATACAGGTTTTTTCGTTGAGAAGACGATTATTGACAACTCCGGCGAGTTCTCCATTCACTACTCCTATTAAAGCGTACTCGTTCCTGACCCTGTACCTGTACCATCCTAACAATTCGGCGTACGCTCTTGCTGCTACAATATCATAGAAGTCTCGAGAAACAGTTAAGAGAGGCCTTATAGCTTCCAGTAACATCGGGACTTCTTCTCTCTCTATTTCTCTGACCACCATTTTTTCTCCAGTAGGTAAAAGTATCACTTTAGGCGGGTAGGGCTTTTTGGGTAAGTCCCAATCAACCCTTAGAATTGATTCGAATTCGCTAGTTTCCATCTTTGCCACAGAAAAAAGTATTAACTCTCTTTCTTATAAGTTTTAATTTCATCCTAAATTAATTTTTTCAAAATCCTAATCAGCTTAGCATCGCCACCAGCTGGGGGCTTCCAGTCCACATGTACTACTTCAACACCCTGTTGCTTTAATACCTCATAAAAAGTTTGTGCACCAACGTTTATAACTTTGAGCTCTTTCTTGAGTATCTCTTTTACCATCTAATCACCTACTTTTAATAGCTATTAATGCAGCCATTCTTGCGGCTTGAGCGTTACTGGGCATGATAACTACACCCACATCCTCGAGTTTTCTCTTCTGCGCGTAAAAGTCTTGAGGGTCTTTTATGGTTCCGCATATGGATGCCACTATAGATAGGTACCTTCCCTCCCTCTGCGCGAGCGATTTAGCCTGAGAAATTATCGGAGCTAACTCTCCTGCAGGATTCTGATGCGCTCCATAACCTAGAACAACATCCAATAAGATCACTGCGGTTTTCGGATCTCTTGCCTCCTTCAATAGTCTTAATTTTCTTAAGCTGAAGTCAATCATTGGATGCGGTCTTCCAACAGTAAAAGGATCGGCGCCCATATCGATGCACGTGTGCTCTATGCTAGTGTGAGGATCTTCAAGTTTAAACTCTGGTTCTGTCGCAATATTTGAATAGATTTTACCCAAGTTTTTGCTCATCAAAAGCATTGCTTCATTGCAGAAGCTCCCGCCAGAGAAAAGGCCCCTTACGTATTTTTGTGAAGAAGCAAAGCTTTGGCATTCTGAACTGATAATAGAAAGTACTTCGTTTCTGGAGATAGTAAATTCCATCTCCTTTGGCTTTTCCCCTCTCACAAGAGATGTTGCTTTCAGTGCTGCATCTTCAAGCGTTAATGCAGGAGTTGCCCCTGCGTTTGAGATGGCAGATTCGTCGCCTCCTATGAAATCCACGACTACGGGCTTTCTGCAGTTTTTGATCACATTTAAAACTTTTTCTTGAACCTTTAAAGCTGGAGATTTAGCAATCACTACAATGACTTCTGTTTCTTCATCCTCATCCAGGGCTTTTATTCCTTCTATTGTCATGATGCCCCCAACTTCTTCGTGCAGATCCCTTCCCCCAACACCTATAGCTTGAGATATTCCCGATTCCCTAGAAATTATTGAAGTAACCTCTTGGATCCCTGTACCTGAGGCTCCAACAACCCCGATGGGACCTCTGTTAACAACGTTTGCAAATCCAAGCCCAATTCCGTTTATTATCGCAGTTCCAGCCTCAGGGCCCATTAAAAGAAGATTTTTTTCACATGCAAGCTTTTTTAGTTCTATCTCATCTTCAAGTGGAACGTTATCACTAAATAGGAAAACGTTCAAATTTTTCTCAAGGGCCTTCTTTGCTTCAAGACTGGCAAATTGTCCTGGAACAGATACGATCGTAAGGTTGGCGTCAGGTAAAATTTCGAGGGCTGACTCAAGAGATTTTGGAAATGCCATCTCAGCGATTTCTTGAGTTCTCTTCGTAAAGAATTCATCCACTTTCAACATAACTTCATCCAGCTTTTCCTCATCTTTTACTTTAATGGCAATTAAGAGGTCGTTAGGACCAGCTTCTTTCGCCTCTTCTGTTAAAAGATCCATCTCTTCAAGTAACTTTTTGTTGTTATCTGTTGCCATAACTATGGCTGCTTTCTCTACTCCATCGGTTTTTTGAATATTTTCTGTCGCCCTCATTAAAAGTACAGAATCATGATACTCATTTTTTCTTATGACGCATTTTTTGATCATATTAGTGGACTTCCTCCCCGCACAATAAAAAAGTTTCTTTTGCAATTGGACTAGTGAACTGCCTCATAACTTTTGAATGGGCTTCTTGCTCCTATGACCAGACTCGATTTCCATGCACCAAAGCGCAACCCATCTCAGGAATGCAGTTGGGAAGGCGCCAGTCTTTATAGCGCAAATTCGATTCATGCATATTGGATAACCAAA
>JAWCQS010000094.1:0-4325 GCA_038869655.1 Bathyarchaeia archaeon
TTTGGTCGTAGACATAGATCTAGAAAAATTAAAAAATATAGAGGCTGAATTCCCACTCTTGAAATGCGCAAGCGATGATATAACTTCACCATCGTTAGATTTGTACAGGGGGGCTGATCTAGTTTATGCCATAAGACCCCCACCAGAGTTGATAAATGAAATAGTTGAGTTATGTGCGCGTATCGGAAGCGATGTTTTAATTAGAAGTTGCTCAAATGAGACATGTGGATTTGAGTTTGAAAGGCGAAAGGGATGGACTAGAGTGAAACACGGATGTGCTGTGATCAATTTATTAAAAAAGAAGCCTAATTAATGGAGAAAGCTTCGATGGTTCATGATAAGGCTTTTGATTTGGAGAAAGGGCGTTTAATAGAGACCATCAAAAGAAGGGGAGCAAAACGTGTTTTAATCCAATTGCCAAACGGTTTAAAAAATTATGCCATTGATCTTTCAAACCATGTTGAAGAAAGAACTGGAGCTGTTGTCTATATTTCTGGAGGCTCTTGCTACGGAGGATGCGATTTGGCTTTGCAAGAGGCGAAAAAATTAGAAATAGATTTGATAATACATTATGGGCATGCCCCCTTCGCTTCTACAAATTTCTATGATAATATTGTTTACTTTAGCGCTCCGTCCAAAATCGATCCAAGCCATTTAATCGTTAAAGCTTTAAACCTAATAGAAAGGGAGAAAAAGATCGGTCTAGCAACGGCCGTTCAACATTTAAAGTATCTAGAAAATGTGAAGAAAATTCTTGATGAAAATGGCTATGATGCGATTATACCTTCGAAAGGAAAATTTACGATCTATAATGGTCAGATATTGGGATGCGACTATAGTTCCTTAAAAAGTATCGAGAATAAAGTAGATTGTTGTTTAATAATCGGAAGTCATTTTCACGGTTTAGGTGCAACCCTTTGCTTGAATAAACCAGTAATTCTTGTTGATCCCTATTGTAACGAAGTTTCCGATATATCTTACGAAAAGAATAAGATATTAAAACAAAGATATTCTTTTATAATAGCTGCTAAAGCCGCAAAAAACATAGGCATAATAATAGGAATGAAAATTGGGCAACACAGACCTGAGATTGCACAAGGATTAAGAAAATTGGTTAATGAAAGCGATGATAGACGCTCTACACTGATATGTATGGACGAAGTTGCTCCTGAAAACCTTAATAACTTTACAGAGATCGACGTATTCATTAATACTGCCTGCCCAAGAGTTTCTGTGGACGATGCTGCAAAATTCCTGAAACCTGTTCTAACGCCCAAGGAGGCTTTGGTTGCTTTAGAAAAACTAGGTTGGGAAGACCTGATAGAACAGGGGATATTCTAATCCTTACTCTGTACGGTTGAAATTAGATGCGCAAACGTGAACTCGAGATTCTTTTAGAAAAAATTTTACCTCATCCCAATCCAAAACTTATTCTTGAGCAATATACGATTCCGACAAAAACAGCGGCTGAGGTTTTGTTGATAGCAAACAATGTTCATGATGACATAAGAGGAAAGAAAGTAATCGATTTAGGGTGTGGAACTGGAAGGTTGGCCATAGGTGCCGCAATTTTAGGGGCAGAAGAAGTTTTTGGCGTGGATATAGACCCAAAGGCGATAGAAATAGCAAAGAAAACTGCTAAGGAGTTTCAGATTCGAATAAACCTGATAATTGGTGATTTGGAATGTATACATGATGATTTCGATACCGTGCTCATGAATCCCCCTTTTGGAAGTTGGAAACGCGGAGCTGACATGATTTTTTTAAAAAAAGCAATAGAAGTTTCAAAAGTTGCTTATTCATTGCACAAACGCAGTAAGAGATCTAGGGAGTATATTTTAAAAAAGACAAAAGAGTTTGGCGCAAAAATAGATAAAGTTTATGAGTTAGAGATGCTTATACCATGGATGTTTAATTTCCATAAGAGAAAAAAGTATTTAATAGAAGTTGACCTTTATAGAGTCCTAAGAGCTTAAGTTTTTGGACAAAGGCAAATGATCATTTAAGCTAAGTGCAAGAGAGGAGTTGCTTCATGCAGAGAGTGCAAAAAAACGAAAAATGGTTTGTTATACCTGGAGATAAGCTTGGAGTCATAGAACAGTTTATTCCGAGCGAGGGTGCTTATGAAATAGACGGAGCTATATACGCCGAGTTTACAGGCTATGTAAACGTAGACCTCATGAATAAAAACATTTCAGTCGTTCCTCTTACAAAAAGACCAGTCGTACCTAGAGAGGGAGATACGATAATCGGAAAAGTTTTGAGCATACAAGAGAAGATGGCGACTATAAAAATACTCAAAATTAACGATCATAAACTTTTCACACCTTTCACAAGCTTACTCCATATCTCATCAATTAGTCGAAAGTATGAACCGAAGATGGATGATGTTTGTAAACCTGGAGACATAATCAGAGCCAAAATCGCTAACACAAAAAATAAAATTCCCCTATTGACCACTGATGAAAAAAGTTTGGGCGTAATAGAGGCGTATTGCAGCAAATGTGGAAATGCCCTATACTTATTCAAGGATAGAAATCTACGCTGTTCCAATTGTGAAAATATTGAGAGAAGAAGAATAGCAGAAGATTATGGAATAAAAAATCCGACTGGAGTTTAGAATAATATGAAAATAAACGTGTTGAAGAAGACGGAAAACGAATTGAAATTTACTCTGGAGGGAGAAGGACATACTTTTTGTAATTTATTGCAAAACGTTCTTATCGAAGACCATAACGTAGAAATTGCAGGATACGATTTACCCCATCCGCTTACAAAACATCCAGTGATCTATTTAAGGACTTTGGGAAAAGTTTCGCCAGAAAAGGCTTTAGAGAAAGCTTTAGAAAAAATAAGGGAAAGAGCGACTGAGTTATCGAAAAAATTTGATAAGGAAATGGAAGCTAAATCGTATGAAAAATGATCTTTTAAATAAGATCTTAAAGGATCGGAAGCTTGCGAGATTAGGGGACTCCTACATCAATTTCGTATACTCTTTAGCCCTTTCCAATAAAAAAGGAGAACCTTGTGGAATAAAGGTGAGCGACAAATTACTTTTTGAGGGGGCAAAAAAATCGCGTATAAGGGAATTATTGCCTAAGAGAATGGAGAGAGGCATGGTAGCAAACGCTATAGAATCGCTATTAGTTTATGCATGGTTGAAAAAGGTTATGAGCTTGGATGAGGCGGTGGAAATACTTTGCAAAGAGTTGAACGATCCTTCTGAAGCTATAGCGAGGCTCTCTCTAGAGGCTATTAAGAGGCTAAATTGGAAGCATGAATAAAAAATTGAAGATGATTAAAAAAGAAATGAGAATAATTGGTATAGAGGAGGGCGATTTAAGGAACAATTGGTTTAAAGGAACGTTAATAATTGGAGTAATTTTTAGGGGCGGATTATTTTTTGATGGATTGGTAACCTCCATGATCGATACTGAAAGATTCGATGCTAGTGAAGAAATAGCTAAAATGATAGTGGGATCTCGTTATTTCGATGAACTGCGCATTGCTATGTTTCCAAAGCTAATCTTCGGTAAATCGAACGCTCTAGATCCAAAGAGATTTTATGAAAAAGTTAAACTTCCAATAATAGTGATTACCAAAAAAGAGTGTGAAAAAGATATAGAAAAATTTATGAGTAGGGAAAGTTATGAAGTTCTAAAAAGGATCGATGAGCATAAGTTGTTCAAGGTCAATAGCTCCTCTAAACCTTTCAAGGTGAAGTTTTATGGAATCGAAGAAGAAGATGCGATAAAGATTTTAAAAGCCTCATGGATTAGAAATGAATTACCTGAGCCCTTAAGGGTCGCTAAAATATTGATCGAAGCTATAGAAGAATTTAAAGAGTTATAGGTTGAGAATCATGAAGTTTTGCCCAAAATGCGGAACAGCTTTGACTCCGATTAAAAAAGATAAAAAAATAGTGCTAAAATGCGCTAAATGTGGCTATGAAACGGCTCAGAAGGTAAAGGCCGTATCAAAAATTAAGCATGAAAAAGAAAATATAGTAGTAATAGGGAGAGGAGAGGAAAGGATTAGAACCTTGCCAACTATGAAAATAGAGTGCCCAAAATGCGGATGCCCAGAAGCTTTTTACTGGATGGTTCAAACCAGAGGAGCTGATGAATCGTCCACTCAATTCTTTAGATGCATCCGTTGTGGTTATACTTGGCGTGAAATGTCTTAATTTAGAGGATATGAGTTTAGGTTTAAAGAGGGTCTAAATTGATTAGGGTTGTACTAAGTAATGCAAAAATTTGGAAAAGTACTTTGGAAGCTATCTCGACTTTAATAGATGAGGCTGATTTTAACTTTGAAGAAGGTGG
>JAWCQS010000095.1:0-4319 GCA_038869655.1 Bathyarchaeia archaeon
TCTGTAAGCCCAGGTCCAAAAATTACAGTGGGCGTGTTTCCATAACTGTTTAAAAATCTTGTGTCGGCTGCCCCCATCCTTCCTGTAATCTTTGGTTCGGAGTTAGTTATTTGCTTAAAATTTTTACACAGAGTCTTAACTATGGGATGATCTACAGGTATTTCTGAGGGGTTAGCGAAGTATCCTGTAAACTTTATTTCAGGCAGATGATTTCTTAACCACGGGTCTGTTTTAGCTAATTGTAAAACATGTTCCTTAAATTGCTGCTTCACTTTATTCGAATCTTCGCTCGGTAACGTCGCTATACTTCCTTTTAGTACGCATATATCTGGAAAAGCGCTTGGAAAAGAGCCTCCTTGAAACACTCCAACGATGCATGGCAGTGCTTCTCTATTGTTTGGATATAGAGGATGGAATGCTTCATTGATTCTAATTTCTTCAAGGTCAGAAATAGCTTCTAGGATTTTATATCCCTTAATGATAGCGTTTACTCCTTCCCATCTTCTCTGTATCCCTGCAGGTTTTCCATGAACAACTATCTCAAACCAAATTCTACCTATCGATGCGGGTTGTACATGCAAGCTACTTGTTTCGCAACAAATTCCAGCATCAGCCCTATAGCCTCTAAGGATACACGCTAAAGTGCCGTTTCCACTGAGCTCTTCATCTACTGTATACTCCAGTATAACTTTTCCGTTCAATTCAACACTAGACTTTAAAATAAACCAAAGAGCCATGGTCATAGCAGCTAATCCGCTCTTCATATCGCTTGCCCCTCTTCCATAAATTTTTCCTTGTTCTTCTTCTCCTCCCCAAGGGTCATGTTTCCAAGATTCTAGTGGACCGGGGGGTATCACATCAACATGTCCATTAAGCAATAGAGAACGCCCATTTTCCTTTCCCTTATAAATCCCAACCACGTTTGGCCTTTCTTTATATCCCATAGTGACTGGTACGTACGCGGGATGCTTGCTTAATTCATCAACACTTGGTTCCCAAACGTCAACATCAAAGTTCATATCCTTTAATGTTTTTGCAATGAATTTTTGAATTTGTTTTTCATTTCCTGTAATGCTTTGAAATTTTATAAGGCTTTTAAGAAAATCTACAATCATGCTTTTATTTTTCTCGATATTTTTTAGCACTAATTCCGCTTTCATAAATTATCCTCTTCATAAATTCGATTAAAGGACGCGTATTATGAAAAACTAAGATTAATAAAAAGTAGTTGAAAATTTTACTCCATGGCTATGGATTAAACTGCTTCCGCTAACTGCTAACACTAGCCAAGAATTCGTTTACAGTTAATAAAGGCTCGTTAAATATTTTCATGGACAATCTGATGACAGGTGGCGGCTCTAATTGCAAATCTTTTAAAAGATCAAAGTCTGAAAAAAACTTTCTTAGCTCACCATCGTATACAAGCCTACCATCCTTCATCGCTATAACCCTTGATGCGTACTCTGTTACCAAACGCATGTCATGGGTTATCATTACTATCGTAGTACCCTTTCTATTTAAATCAGCCATGTAATTCATTAATCTATAATTATGCCTCATATCTTGACCATAGGTAGGCTCATCGAGTATGATTATTTTTGGCTTAATCAAAGTCATTTCCGATGCGCTTAGAAGTCTTTTCTCTCCTAGGCTTAGGTTGTATGGATGTCTATCTTTATATTCTAAAAGCCCAATCTCGTTTAGGATTTCATCGACTTTTTTATCTATATCTTCTCCATAAATGTCTTTTCTTTTATTAAGCTCAAACGCTATTTCCTTATACACTTTATCATCTATGAATTGATGCTCTGGATACTGGAACACATAAGTTATGTCCCTTGCAATCACATCTATTGGGGTTTTCTTAGTGTCTTTTCCAGCGATAATGACTTGACCTTTTGTGGGCTTAAGAACGCCAATCAGGTTATAAGCAGTAGTCGTTTTACCCGAACCGTTTTGGCCAACTATGGTTACGAATTCCCCAGGAAGTACATCGAATGAAACATCCTTAACAGCAACCGTTCCATCAGGATAAACGAGAGTTAAATCTTTGACACTAATTATAGGCTCAATTGATTTTAATTCCTTGCTGACTTTTTTTCCTTCAGTCGTAGACAGTTTAATGTTTAATTTGGAGAAGATTGAAGTAGCTTCTTCTAAAGTTAAAGGAATTTCATCGATGCTAAAGCCTTTATTTTTCAATTCTGTAACTATTTCTGCAAGCTGGGGTGCCCATAAGCCTAATTCGTCACGGAGGTAGGGTAATTTTTCCAGAATACTTTTTGGATCCGTGTTCATTACTACTCTTCCTTGCTTATCCATCACCAATACTCTATCAACCAATGTTATAAGCTCATCAATTTTGTGTTCAACTATTAAAGTTGTGAGCTTGTGCTCTTTTCTAATGTCGTCTATTACATGTAAAATTTCTGAAGCCCCTCTTGGATCAAGGTTGCTTATCGGAGCATCTAAAACTAGTACTGAAGGTCTCATAGCAAGGACAGCGGCTATCGCTAATCTTTGCTTTTGCCCTCCTGATAAATCGTACACTATTCTATCCTTAAATTCACTAAGTCCTACGAATTCTAGAGCTTCATTTACCTTACTTTTTACCTCTTCTGGAGGAAGCATTAAGTTTTCAGGACCAAAAGCTACTTCATCCTCTACATAGAGGCACGTAAGCTGTTCATCCGGATTTTGAAAAACTATTCCTATATGCTTAGCCATTTCACTAACAGTTGAATTAAGTACATTGACGCCGTTTACTATAACTTCACCTTCTAGCTTCCCACCAAGTTTATGAGGGATCATTCCAGTAAGGCATAGACATAGCGTGCTTTTTCCGCATCCGGTAGGGCCAATGAGTAATGCCATTTCGCCCTTTTCAACATTTAGGTTAACGTTATTTAAAACAGGTTTCTCTTGAAAGGGATACCAATAATTAACGCTTTTTAAAAAAATAGGAGGGGGGGTTTCTGGCAATAGCGACCGCCTCTAGTTCCTAGCCTCTTTGTACTATTACTCCTCTAAGAGATTCGACTTTTTGTAAAGCCCTAATCGCATATAGTATTACAGCAGCGACAATTATTCCATTTATTATTCTTTCAAGGATCAAGTATGCAATTAAGCCAAGTATCATCGAACCCATCCAAGGCCAAATTCCGAAGTAAATTCCGAATATCAAGTCTACCCAGAAAGTCCATACGAAAGCTGCTGCGAACCAAGGTAAGTAGCGAGGTTTGTACTTAAAGTATGCCAAAACAAGCCATGTGAAGAAACCTGCCACTAGGTAAGCTTGGCACGCTATCCATCCGAAGGGATCGCCCGTTAATAAACGCAGTATGGACATTAACATCGCGGCTAGCCAAGCTGTAATTCCATTGCTTCGCATGGCACCAGGCAAAATAAGTATAGCATACAATGGAACTAAGAATGTAGCTGCATTTACAAAATCTCCAAGAACACCCATTCCATGAATGATTACGTTAATTGCTGGTGAGCCGACAAGCATGTATATACGCGAAATTACGCCAATAACTACTGCCAGCATTATGTCTAGCGAGGATAAACCTTTCGCATCTGCGCTTAGTGTTTCCTTAAAGCTCAATTTATTTTCCTCCTTTTTTAATTTTTCTTAAATCGATTCTCGATTCTTTATTCCTCGTACAATATATTTAAAGTTTACTATTGAGGCGAATTAAATTGATTCGGCTTGCAGAATACAACGACATATTGCAATCTCTAGCATAAAGATTGTCAGAGTGAGTAGAGAGACGAGCTGAAACTTTAAAGGTGGTGTATTAGAAGGCTAATTGAAGGTGCGCCTATAAAAAGAGGGGGAATAGTTTTGGTCATAATCGCATTTCTTTAAAAGTTATGCTTTACTTAAATTCAAATGTCCAAGGAGTCCAGATTGCCACTGGATTCGGTGGATAATAAACTACATAAAGAATTGTTATCGCTATAATGATTATGGTTAGTATAGTAGAATATTTCCATTTTTGGGGAGGATATCTAAAAGTTCTAGTTGGATAGGTGCCGAAACCCCTACCATCAAGTGCCAAAGATGTAACAACAGCTTTCTTAGCACCTCTAAGTATTAATGGGAATAAAAATTTCTTAAAAGCTGAGATAAAGTTAAGCTTGCTATACTTTACACCCCTGATTTTTTGGGCATAAGATATCATTGTAGCCTCATAGGCTATCAATGGAGAGTAAATCAAAGCTAAAAACGCTGACCATGCAAGCCTATAACTAATCTTTAGTTGTCTCACTATAGCATAAATTAAATCTCGCGGCTGTGTAGTCCAAGTTAATAT
>JAWCQS010000096.1:0-4317 GCA_038869655.1 Bathyarchaeia archaeon
CTTTACTGAAAAAGAACGTTAGAGAGTTCAAGGAACGCAATGAAAGCATGCATAAGTTGATAGATGATTCAAATAAATTAAAAACAGTTCTTCTAGAAGAGGTTGCTTCGGTAGGCTCTTTATTGATCAGTAGAGAGAGTTTTTTACAACTAATATTCACGGTTGATGGAATAGCCGATTATTCTGAAGCAGTAGCGTTTAGGCTGAATGGATTAGTGGAAAAAAAGTGGAAAGTTGATAAAAAATACATTAAAAAAATTTCAGGATTGATGGAATTGATTCTTGAAGAGATGGGAAAAATGCGTGAAACCATGATCTCGCTAAATTTTAACCCATCAAAGGCTATCGATCTAGCAAAACGTGTCGAGGAAATAGAAAGAAGGATTGATTCGGATTACAGGGCTTTGGATATAGAAATTTTAGATGCAAAAATGCCAGTCCAATCAATACTAATCCTTCGTGATATCGTTCAGCATTTAGAAAAAATTGCTGATATAGGAGTAGATGTAATAGATTTAATAAAAGTTTTGGCAGTTTCAGCTTGATCAAGTAAAGATGGTTTTAGACTATGAAGTACGAGGCGGAATTGGTTGGCTCAAGGTTAATAGTTTGGGATTCGAGAATGGGTATGGAATTGTATAAGATGGGCTTTTATGGGAAGCCTGTAGGAATGCCCAAGCCTAAACCGGATCAAGAGTTCGATTCTCCGTTGATGCTAGATTTGATGGAAGGACTTTACCTTTTTGAAAAAAATATAATTAAGATAATTGATTCTCGAACGAAAAAAGAGATAAATAAAGCTAAAATTCTTAAATTGGCTGAAAAAACGTACAAAGGTTTTAGAAAGGCTTACTCAGTTTATAAAGATTTAAGAGGGAAGGGCTACGTTGTCACTCCTGGGATAAAGTTTGGGGCTGATTTCGCAGTGTACGAGCATGGGCCTGGGATAGATCATGCGCCTTTTATAATTTCGGTGAAAAGTAAAAAAGAATCTATGGGGACTTTTGACATAGTTAGGGCTGGAAGGCTTGCAACAACCGTTAGAAAACAATTCATAGTTGCCATACCAGATTTAAAAACAAAGAATTTTAAATACTTGATATTCAAATGGTTTAAAGCTTAGTTTGAACTTTCCTTTTGCGAACCTTTTTACATTTTGGACAATACAGGTTTCTACCCTTAAAAACAAGCTTTCCTTTGCATTTCCAACAACGTTTAATCAATTTTTTTTCCAAGATTTTATCAACGGCATAACTTGTTGGGCTTTACGTTTAAACGATTTTTGGAAATCAAACCTCAACAACTTTTAAAGCATTGTTTGGACAAACTAGCTCGCATAATGCGCAATTGGTGCATGCTTCGTATAAAATCTCTGGCCTATGATTTTTGATTTTAATCGCGTCGTAGGTGCAACTCATCTCGCACTTTCCACAACCATCGCATAGGGCTTCATCAAGTTTTAAAGAATAGCTTTTTGAAGAACTTTTTAACTCCTCCATTTTTTTAATTCCTAATCCTTTTATATCTTCAACGAATTCATAATTCATTTCTTTTAGATAATTTTCGATACCCTTTGCAATCCTGTTTATTATGTAGGGGCCTTCAGTCAAAGCTATCGTATGCAATCCTACAGCACTTGCTCCCGCAATGAGCATTTCTACGGCATCTTGCCAACTTGAGATTCCTCCTATTCCTATTATCGGTAAACTGGTTTTACGTGAGGCTTCAAAAACATGAGCTATGGCTATTGGTTTTATCGATGCTCCAGAAAGATCGAGCCAATTGGTACCAGCAAGAGGCTTTAATAACGGTTTTCCATCGTATATGTTAAAGCTTAAACCTGAAAATATTGTATCCCTTATCGATATAACATCGGCACCAGCTTTTTCAGCCACTTCCACTAGCTCGAGCAAATCTGACACTTCTGGAACCAATTTAGCTATAATCGGTATGCTTACTGATTCTTTGGCAACCTCACCTATAGTTTTGGTTCTTTCTGGATTTTGAATTTTTCCTATCTCGGCTGAGGCCACAGGACCTATGGGCAAAGTAGCCATAGCAGCGTTACTACAACCATAGGCTGAGCATTCTATCATGCTAGCCCCAGCTTCTTCAACCGTTTTAGCTAATTTTTCTACCTCTTCAGCTGGGTTTGTTCCCATTGGTTGAATGTTGGCAATTATTGGAATGCCAGCCATTTTCGCTTTTTTGATTTCTTTTTTCCAACCTTCTAAGGAAATGTCTGACCATGGATCTGTAGAAAGCAAAGCGTTAGGAATCTTAACATACCTAGGGCCTTTTAAAGTGATGCATGGCTTAACGCCTATAGCTCTAGTCGCAATAGCTCCAACCATAGTTCGCTCGGCTATACGATATATGAGGCTACCGCTTCTTCCAAGAGGCCCAGAACTCAATATAATCGGGCTTCTCAATTTTATTCCAGCTATTTCAACACTTAAGTCCAAATCCAATCACCAAAAGATTATTTTTATTATTTTAAGATTGTTTAGGCAAGCCTTACAGCTATTACTCTTACTAAATCTATAGTGTTTTCGCAAGAGTCGGCTACTTCTTCAACCGCATCGAAAAATTGAGTTATTAAAACAGCTTCACTCGCCTTAACGTTTTGTTCTTCAAGACTTCGATACATTTTTCTAACCTCTAAATACTTTTCATCAACTTTTTCCTCTAACCTTTCTACTTCATCAGCTGAATCCAAGGCATCTTCTATGTTTTTTAAAAGTTTATTTAAACATTTTTTTACGGAGTAGGCACAATCCCTAGCCAACTCGATCATCTCCATTCCTAGATTTATCAAGGATTTTGAAATGTTATTCAATTGAATTATTACTAAAATTCTAGCGGCTCCGTTTGCCCAATCCGTAATTGTATCCAATCTTCTGTTCAAATGCATCAAATCAGTTCTTTCAGAAGGTGAAATTTCACCTTTGGTCAATTCCATAGCTATTTTTCTACGAAATTTATCGGCCTCTCTTTCCATTTCTTCTATTTCTGCTATGATTTTTCTGGCTTCCCCTTCCATGCCTTTAACTTTTAGTCTATAACTATCTACGAGTTTGTCTAAAGTTCCAGTCGTCAACTCTAGATGCTTATCCATCATTCCTAAAACCCTCTCGTTTTTCCTTTTAGTAACCCAACTTAGAAGAGAATCGTTCAAATTTATCTCCTTAAAATTTTAATTCTAGTGTCATACGATTATAAAGCTTCCGCCTCATCAGCTTTATCAATTTTATAAGCTTAGAAAACGGATAAAGACTGGAGTAAAAATTGCATTCTAATCAAATGATTCCTTTAAAGATAGTATCGCTTCAACGCCGTTAGTGTAGGCTTGATTAAGTAAAGCCAAAGCTGAAAGAACATTTCAAACAGTAAAGGAAACGCAAAAATTTTAACAAAAACATTAAAAATCCCTTCATCATACTCAATTAAATCAGTTTGGTGAAGTACTATGAGTGGCCTAAGAGGAAGGGACGTTATATCCTTAAGCGATTTTACAAGTTCCGAAGTTGAGGCTATTCTAAAAACTTCTATGGATTTAAAAATGAAGTTAATGAAAGGCAAGTTAACTTTTCTACTTAAGAATAAAACCGTAGGAATGCTTTTTGAAAAACCTTCAACTAGAACAAGAGTAAGCTTTGAAGTTGCCATCATGCAACTTGGTGGGAACTCATTGTATTTAAGATCGGATGAGCTCCAATTAAAAAGGGGAGAGCCTATAAAGGATACCGCTAGAGTTTTAAGCGGATACTTGGATGCTATAGTCATAAGAGCCAATAAGCATCAAGACATTCTGGAATTTGCTGAATTTGCAGACATTCCAGTCGTTAACGGACTGAGTGATTTAGAACATCCAACTCAAATTCTATGTGACCTTTTAACCATCAAAGAAGTAAAGAAAAAACTTAAAGGATTGAAGATTTGTTGGATCGGTGATGGAAACAACGTTAGCAACTCATTGATTCTAGGAGCGAGCCTTTTAGGCATGGATATTTCTGTAGCTTGCCCGAAAGGCTACGAGCCTAATGAGGCTATATTAAAAAAAGCTAGGGAAATGGCTGTTCAAACAGGATCGAGGATAGAGATAGTGCATGATCCGAAAGAAGCGGCTATAGAGGCTGATGTTCTTTATACTGATGTTTGGGTGAGTATGGGTCAAGATGAGGAGGCTAAAAAAAGAATAAGGGATTTTCAAGGCTTCCAGATAAACGAGTCGATTTTAAAAATAGCAAAAAGAGATTCCATAGTTATGCATTGTTTACCTGCACATAGGGACATGGAAATCTCGGAAGAAGTTTT
>JAWCQS010000097.1:0-1266 GCA_038869655.1 Bathyarchaeia archaeon
GATTTTAGAACTTCCAGATGGAATAAGACCTGTAGCCATAATCCCTGTAGGATACCCGAACGAGAGCCCTAAACCTCCGAGAAGGTTTCCTTTGGATAAAGTAGTTCATAAAGAAAGGTATAAATGAATGCGTATAAAAGGCAACAGAGTGAAGACACGCTCCTTGTATGGCAAAACTCTAGAGAACATAACGAAGGCTCATTAAGCCCAAAAGCCCAGCCATAAAAAGCAGGTCTAGGAAAAGATAAGTCTTATAAGACTGTAGGGCAGAATAATTGATCAGTAGAGCATGAGATTTTGAAATTATACCACTCTTTAGCTTTTGATTTTTGAAAGCAATCCTTAAAATTCTAAGCAAAATTAAAGAAAAAATTTCTTTAAACTTTTTATTACAAAAAGTTAAAATTAAGATAATCCTAATTTAAACTTAAGAGGCAATCATAATGAAGGATGTAGCAGTTTTAGCCTACTCAGGCGGATTGGATACATCAGTAGCAATTAAATGGATCCAAGAAAAGTACAAGCTCGATGTAATCACTGTAACTTTGGATGTAGGCCAAAAAGAAGATTTGGGAGCTATAGAGGAAAAAGCTAAAGGCTTAGGAGTGTTGAAGCATTATTCAATAGATGCCAAAGAAGAATTCATAAAAAACTATGTTTTTCCGGCGATAAAGGCAAACGCCCTTTATGAAGGAAAGTATCCAATTAGCACAGCATTATCGCGGCCGTTGATAGCATCAAAACTTGTTGAGATAGCCACAAAAGAGAAAGCTTGCGCCGTTGCCCATGGTTGCACTGGAAAAGGAAACGATCAAGTACGTTTTGAAGTAACGATAAAGTCTTTAGCTCCAGATTTAAAGATAATCGCGCCCATCAGAGAGTGGAAGCTAGCTAGGGATGAAGAAATTAAATTCGCAAAATCGCATGGAATACCTGTTCCAACAAAGCCCGAAAGTCCGTATAGCGTTGATCAAAACCTATGGGGACGCTCGATAGAATGTGGAAAATTGGATTACCCCGAACATGAACCGCCCGAAGAAGTTTTTGAGTGGACTAACTCTCCGGAGAATGCTTTAAAAAAGTCAAGTTATATAGAAGTTGAGTTCGAAGAGGGAGTTCCGAAGAGGCTTAATGGAGAGAAATTAAACCCAGTAAGCCTTGTAGAGAAGCTAAATGCCATAGGCGGAGAGTATGGAATTGGTAGAATAGATCATATGGAAAATAGGCTTGTAGGCATAAAATCGAGAGAGGTTTACGAATGTCCCG
>JAWCQS010000097.1:1276-4309 GCA_038869655.1 Bathyarchaeia archaeon
CTTTGTTAATAGAAGCTCATAAGGATTTAGAGAAAATAGTTTTAAGCAAGCACGAATTGGCATTTAAACAGTATGTGGATACTCAATGGGCTTACTTAGCGTATAACGGGCTTTGGTTAGAACCTTTGAAGGAAGACTTAGATGCCTTTATAGAAAAATCTCAAGAAAGAGTATTCGGTAAAGTTAGAATTAAGCTTTACGCGGGAGGGCTATCGATCGTTGGAAGGTCCTCCCCCTACTCGCTTTATGATTTAAATCTTGCTACTTATGACATAAGGACTACTTTCGATCAATCATGGTCTAAAGGCTTCATAGAGGTTTGGGGATTGCCCACAGTAATTGCCAACATCTTAAAGTCAAAAATCGAAAGAAAAAGAAAAAAGGTCTAATCCATGTCTGAAATATTAGCTGGTGGAAGAATAACTTCAACGAGAAAGGATGTAGTGAAATTCATTTCATCAATTAAAAGTGATGAAAGAATAAAGGATTCTGTTATACTCATTAACCAAGCTCATGTAATAATGCTCGATGAAGAAAAAATAATAGGGCATAATGAAGCTTCAAAGCTTATTGGCGCGTTGGAAGAAATCAAAAACAAGCTTAAATTGGATACGCCTTCCGTGGAGGACATCCATGTACTAGTGGAAGAGGAAGTCGCTAAAAAGATAGGCTACGAAGCGGCTGGTAATTTGCATATAGCCAAAAGTAGGAACGATCAAGTTTCAACAGCAATAAGGATCGAGTTGCGTAAAGCTCTTACAGAACTGATGCTTTCGATTTTGGGCCTTCAAAAATCCATGCTCGATTTGGCTAAAAGGCATCTGAATACGCTAATCATAGGTTATACCCATCTACAACCGGCTCAACCAACAACCTTTTCCCACTATATTATTTCAATCATAGATTCTTTGATGAGAGATCTTGAAAGGTTTTATCAACTCTACAATCGCATGAATCAATGCCCTATGGGAGCATGCGCTCTTGCCACTACTAGTTTTAAAATAAACCGCGAAAGAGTTGCTGAGCTCTTAGGCTTCGATAGAGTTCTTGAAAATTCTTTAGATGCTGTAACTTCTCGAGACTTCGTACTGGAGGCGCTTTCAAATCTGGCCATAATGGCCATAAGCCTTTGCAGATTAGTCGAAGATCTGATCTTATGGTCTTCCTATGAGTTTAGACTAGTAGAGATTCCTGATGAGTTTTCATCAACCAGTAGCATTATGCCTCAAAAAAAGAATCCGGACGTGCTCGAAGTTATTAGAGCCAGGATGAGCTCTTTGATTGGGCACTTCGTTTCAGCGATCACTATCCTGAAAGGTTTGCCTTCGAGCTATAACTTGGACTTTCAAGAAATCACCCCGTTTCTATGGAATTCTATAGAAACATCTCTTGATTGCAATCGTATGCTCTCTGCGCTTTTGCCAAACTTGAAAGTTAATCAAGAAGGCATCATTGAAAAAATCGGTAAAAGCTTCATAATGGCTACAGAATTCGCTAACGTACTGACTAGAAAATACAAGATACCGTTTAGAAAATCTCACAAAATAGTTGGAGCATTGGCTAAAGAATTGATCGAGAAAGATCTAGAAATTTCCAAAATCTCCCCAGAAGCCTTAAACAAAGCAGTTAATGAAGAATTAAAGAGATCGGTAAAAATTGATTATAGAGATATAAAAAGCGCTTTAGATCCAAAAAAGTTTATAGAGCTCCATAAAGCTTTAGGAGGGCCTTCTCCACCTATGGTCAAGGCAATGATTATTAATAGAAATACGAAAATCCTCGAATTCCAAAAAATGATTGAAGATGAAAAATTGAGGCTTGAAAAAGCACTCAAAAATCTAAACAAAATAATCGCAACTTATCGCTCAGGCGATTAGATCAATGAAAGGGCTTTTTAGAGAGAATTCATATAATCCTCTACTATTTTCCATACATCCTCACTGACATCCACAACTGGTCTCTCACCATCGACTATTTTCCATCCAAATTCCTTCGATAATGAGATGTAGGCTTTTCTTACCTTTTCTAAAAAATCTAAATCTTTTTCATGAATGTCTCTATGCTCGATTTTTCTTCTAAGAGCTGTTTTTGGCGATATGTCTATCACTATAACAAAGTTCGGTTTAGGTAAACCTTCCTCAAGGTTGACTAGCCATTGAAAGTTCAATCCTTTAGCCATCCCATAAGCCAAATTCGATGGCGAATACCTATCGACTAATAAAATTCCTCTTTTACTTAACCACCCTTCGATAATCTCTTTCTTTTCCCATCTGTTTGTAGCGTAGAGAAGATGCGCTACATGAGCATTGTAAACGCGTTTTCCGTTTAAAAAAGCTTTAATTTCTTTCCCTATAGGAGTTTCATAATCTGGAAAAGATAGCTTTTTTACTTTATATCCCTTCATTTTAAGCTTTTCGACTAGAAGATTGCATTGAGTCTTCTTACCAGACTGGTCTAAACCTTCAAAAACTATCAATGCGCTAGGTTTCATTGCTCTCAACTATATAAGACATTTATTTTTGAACTCATCTCTAAACTCCATATCTTAAATGTATCATTATGCATGCTATGGTTATAAAGGCTTTATAAGTTATTGCTAGCCTTTCATACCTTATGACTATTCTCCTTAAGCTTTTTATCCATCCATAGAACCTTTCAACAGCTGATCTTATTCTTTTATAAAGCTCAATATTGTATGGCTTAGGCTTCCTGCCATTCCTAGAATGGCAGGAAGCATACATGGATTTTTGAGCCTTTTTTGTGCTTGAACCCATCATAGCCTATAGATTCTCCCCTTTTTTAGCCTCTACCGTAGAGCAATCTACGCATACTCTATCATGGCTTCTCATGGATACTATAGCCTTGAATAGCTTAAGCCTTTTCCAAGCCGTTTTATAAGAGCCATAGCGAATTGGCATGTCCATCCATCTGCAACCAGTAGTTAAAACGTATAGAATTCCATTTATAGTAAGCCTATCATCGGCTCTAGGCCTTCCAACTTTGGCCTTTGGAGGCAAAAAAGGCTCAATGAAA
>JAWCQS010000098.1:0-4290 GCA_038869655.1 Bathyarchaeia archaeon
AGAAAAAAGGAAAAAATTGGAAAAAGAACTTGAAGAATTTAAAAAATCGATTTTAATGCTTGAACAAATCTTGGAACCAATTTATTGGGAAAAAAGGTTTGGCATCAAGCCTGAAGACATCCTTGAGCCTATGAGTGAGTTAAGCGATATGGAGAAAAAAACCCTTGAATTGATAAAAAATGCTGAAAAAGAGGTTTTAATCTTTGCAGCAACTTTTGGATTGTATGAAAGAGTTCGTGAAGAGTTATACAAAGCTTCAAGCAAAAAAGTAAAAGTTAAAGTGTTAATGATGGCTAAGGATGAAGATTCTATAAAGCGGGCTCATGAGCTTAAAAGGAACGGAATCGAAGTGAGGTATAATTTAGATGAATGGTATCCTTTAAGAGGTACCTTAAAAGATGGAGAAGAATTAGTATTTCTGTTGTGGGCTACTCGAAAGGATAGAGTGAGCCGCCCGATCCATTATAGGCCTCATTATACGAAAAATCAAGGATTAGTCAAAGTTTTTACTGATGCCTTTTATAAAAAATGGAAAGAGGGCAAGTCTATTTAGTTAGTTCAAGCGCCTTCAGCCCAACGTTCTTGTAAGCTTTTTTAATCGATTCTTTAACCCTATCGATTGAAATTTTATTTCCAATCCAAGTTAGATGAGATTCACAGTTGCAATCCGAAGAGCCAAAACCTTTAATAAAAAAGTTTCTTCTGAGAGTCTTCCAAATCTCATTGTTAAGTACGCACTCCATTTTAAAATCCGTTTCAGCATAAAAAACCTCAAGTATTTTTACGCCTTTGTGAGACGATAAGTAATCCATATGCCAAAACAACTTTTTTCCCCTTTTCAAATGTCTTCTCAATCTCCCTAGAACAGAAGAGGATCCTCTGCCTAATCCCGATCCAACATAAGCATAGAAGCCTTCTCTAAAATTCTTTAACCCAAGTCTGCCGATCTTTATTCTTAAAGACTTTTCAAGCATTAAAACTATGGTATAAACACCTCTCATCCTTTTCAACCGACTCAATTTCATAACAATTTAATTTTAATAAAAGTTTAAAATAAATTAAAACTTAAAGGTAACTAGAATGAAAGCTTTATTACTCGCTGGTGGATACGCCACTAGGCTAAGACCACTAAGTTGTACCATTCCAAAGTTGCTATTTCCGGTGGCCGGAAAGCCAATGATAGAGTGGAATATTGAGAATTTATTAAGGTACAATGTAGATGAAATCATTTTGGCAGTTAACTATATGGGGGATAAAATTAAGGATTATTTTTACAAGAACCCATTGAATTCGATTATAAAGTTCTCTTTTGAGTCGATGCCACTGGGAACAGGGGGAGCTATAAAAAACGCTGAAAATTTGATTGGAGAAAATACTTTCATAGTTATGAATGGGGACATAATCTCTCAAATAAACATCGCGAACATGATGAATTTTCATAAAGAAAAAAAAGCTCTGGTTACTATAGCCGTCTATGAAGTTAAGGACCCATCGCGTTTCGGGTTAATTGAGCTCGACAAGCAGATGAAGATTAAGAGCTTCATAGAAAAGCCTAAAATTGAAGATCTTACTCCTAAAAAGATCAATGCTGGAATTTACATAATGGAGTCAGAAACTTTCGATTATATTCCGGCTGGGAAAAAAGTGAGTATAGAGAGAGAAGTTTTTCCCAAACTCACTGAAGAAGAGAAAATTTATGGATTTATGTATAAAGGATTTTGGTTCGATATAGGAAAAATCGAGGAGTTCATCGAAGCGAATAGGATTTTATTGAAGAATTTTTATAAAACGGATCTTATCATTGAAGAAGGGGCATCTGTAGATCCTAAGGTTAAACTCATTCCACCAGTTTTGATCAAAAAAGGAGTCGATATTAAATCGAACTCAACTATAGGCCCATACTCAATAATAAACAACGGGACAACAATCGAAAAGGGCTCTAGAGTTGAGGAAACAATAATCTTTAAAGACTCATACATTGGGGAATTCTCCTCTATAACTGGCGCGGTTATAGGTGAAAAGGTCCGTGTAGGAAGTAATGTGAAAATTGGGAAAGGATGCATTGTTTCAGGAGAAGTTTTCATTCATGATAACATAAGCTTGGCCGAAGATGTTATAATCTGCCCTTATAAAGAGGTGGATAAGAGCATTTCACATTCTGTACAAGTTAGATAGAACTTAACAAAAATGATATAAGTTTTAGGGATGCGCATAAAGCATTTTATTCTGCCTATAAGGGTATCCTATAACTCTTCAAATTCCCTACATTCTTTATGACGTTTAGCGCTTCTGTAGCCTTAGCATGGATTAAAGAGAAGAGTCTGTGTTTTCAACTTTAGCTACTATCATTTTCAAAGGGTCCTCCATTTTCTCTAACAATTTCTTAGCTTTTTCCTTATTTTCTTTAATCAAGCTTTTTTTCTCTACGATCCTAAAGATTTTTGATGATATTATTTTTGGATCTAGTCCTCTTTCCATCAATCCCTTTTTTATCAAAAATTTTTCAATGTATGTTGGTCCAGCAGGAAAACATGAGATCGTTGGAACTCCTAATAGAGCAGCCTCAGCGTTCATAGTTCCCCCACCTCCTATAAAGGCTGATGATAACTTTAGCAAACTTAAAGCATCTATAGAAGACTTAGGGACTACCACTTTATCCTTAAATCTTTTGTTCAAAAACGCGTATTGTTCTTCATATCTGGGCAAAACGACTATTTGAACATCTGAATTTTTCTCAAGCAATTTTTCTATAGTTCTAATGGTAATAGAGTTCTTTAAAGAGCCTTTTTTGTAAAGGTATGCCGCATAAATTTCTTCAAGCCTTACAACAATTATAGGTTTCTCATTGTCTAATTTAAGTAACTCCAGTATACTTGAATCAAACTTATGGGTTTTTATCCAAATAATTTGATCTAGAGCTTTATATCGGATTATGTTTGCTTTTGAAATTCCAAATTTAGTCCAGCATTTTTTAGGTATAACATAAGGAGTAAAAAGCTTTTTTGAAAGGGGTATCGTTAGTCTTGAAACAGCCTCAGCGTGAGGAGAGTCGCTTACACAAAAGTAAGGAATGGAAAGCCCAAACGAGACTCTGGCGGCTTCGACTGATGCAAAACCTATCGTTAAATCTGGCCCCCATTCGTTGATCATTCTTGATAGCGCAAGAACTCGTTCTGCACTCATAAGTAACTTTTTGTAATGACTTGCTCCCCCATGCTTTCCAACAACTATTGCGTCCATTCTCTTTAACTTCATCAATTGGTTCAGTTCTTTGTATTCTCGAGTTGTTTTTAGAACGGTATGCCCTCTTTCTCTAAGCCTCTTTTCTAGTTCTTTCATGAAAAAAACTTGTTTAGGAGTTAGAATATCTAACCAGATTTTCAACAGTCTTTCACTCGATTGTCAATTTTTATCGGTTAAAATCTCAAGTTAAATAGTTTATTAAGTTAACTATCCATTAAAATTAAGGGGTGACATGCTTTGAAGCATATAATGAAGATGGGGCATGGAGAAATAATCGCTAATATCGCCAATGGGAATATCGTTGTCTCGGTGATAGGGCTTGGATGGATGGGGCTGCCAACTGCTTGTTTGTTTGCTGAAGCTGGAGCTAAAGTGATAGGCGTAGATAGTAGCCAGCTCATAGTCGATAAGATCAATTCAGGAGTTGCCCATCTACCTGAGCCTGGAGTTCCTGAGTTGCTAAAAAAGCATATAAAGCTTAAAAGCATTAAGGCCACAGTGGATACGACGGAGGCCGCATCCCAAAGCGATGTCATAATAATTCTAGTACCAACGTTGATCGATAGCCAAAAAAAGCCAGATTATTCTAATGTTCAAAATGCTTGTAAAAAGATTGGAAAGGGATTAGAAGAGGATTCTTTAGTAATGTTCGAGAGTACTTGTGGCCCTGGAATTACCGAAAGAATTGTTAAATCTACGATAGAAAAGTACTCGGGTCTGAAAGCCAGTGAAAGCTTTGGACTTGCATACAGCCCGATAAGGGCTATGAGTGGAAGAACGCTCAAAGATATGCAAAGCTATGCGAGAATTTTAGGCGCATTGGACAACAAAAGCTTAGAGGTTGCACACGCGGTTTTATCCACAATAGTTAAAGGAGAAATAATCAAGGTAAGCTGTATAAAAACAGCCGAGGCCTCTAAACTCTTTGAAGTATTGTATAGGGATGTGAACATAGCTTTGGCTAATGAGTTTGCCATCGCTTGTGAGAGCTTTGGAATAGATTACTTAGAAGCTATGAAGGCGGCAAACTCTCAACCTTATTCGCAT
>JAWCQS010000099.1:0-4287 GCA_038869655.1 Bathyarchaeia archaeon
TTGGGAATGCAGAGGCAACTGGTTAAAAAATCCTAGATTAATTAAGAGAATTTGTAAGAGATTTGAACTTATTCATTGTGTTGATCCGTTCAGAAACGAACCTCTTTATTTCGGGAAAGATAAAATAGCTTACTTTCGATTACATGGTTTTGGTTTAATCAGCATATATCACTATAACTTTTCTATGGACGAATTGAAGCAACTGAAAGAAAAAGTCACTAAATAAAGCACACTGACCAAGATACTTAAACCGAGAGCCAACGCGATTCCTGCCCCTCGCTCTTTTCTTAAGGCCAAAGGAATTCCTAAGAAAGTAGGTACGTCTTCATAAATCGTGGGGACGAGCCATTTTTTAAAAGGCTCCATGGATTTTCTATACTTAAATTTTTTCAAAGCAAACAACTCCTAAGCATAGTAATCTTTTGTCTCTCTTAAGAATTTCTTTCCAAGTGATTCGATAATTTCTTTTTCATCCTCACCTATAGGACTAGAACATACGAGTTGAGTAACTCCTACATTGGCATAAGCCTTTATCTTATCGATACACTCATCGATCGTTCCGGCTATCGCGAATTTTTCAACAATTTCCTTTGTTATTTCCTCTGATGCTTTTTTCTCATCCGGCAAAGCTTTGATTATTGGCTTTATATCATTTTGAGAGAATCCAACAACTTTTAAGATGTACTCGGGCGTAGCAGCCAAGCTATATATCAAGTAAGGCTTAGCTAAATCGAAAGCTTTTTCACGATCGCTGGAAGCTGAAAAAATTATAGAGTTTGCTATTTCGAATTTTCCAGAATCCCTGCCAACGAGGGATTTCCCTTCTTCTATAAATTCTTTGGCGACTTTTATATACTCAAGCGGAACGCTTCCCAACAAAACTCCTTCTGCAACTTTTCCAGCCAACTTTAGCATTTTGGGCCCACGGCATGCTATATAGACTGGAATTTCTCCTGAAGGGGTAAAAGCCAGCCGCACGTTTTTCATAGAAAATGACTCACTTATAAGGGTGGCTTTTTCTCCAGCTACTATCTTTTTAAAAACTTTTATAAAATCCTCAATAGCACTTAGAGGTTTTTTAGCAGTTAAATTAAGCGGATCGAGAAGGTTTATTCCCCCACTACCTATTGCAAAAACCGCTCTCCCCTTAGACAATTCATTCAAGGTTGCCATAGCCAATGCAGTCATCGCTGGATGTCTTGTATACGGATTCGTACAACCTGGACCAAGAAAAATTTTTGAAGTAGCGATGGCTATGGATGTTAGTGTAATGTACACATCTCTATAAAAATTCTCATCTGCTACCCAAATGTACTTGAACCCGCTTTTTTCAGCAATTTCAGAGAGCATGGTAATTTTTGGTATCTTTTTATCAGGTATGAATAATAAACCTAAATCCATTTTACCTTTCCTTTGAATCCATTAAGAAGAGGAGGCTTCATCGCCAAAAGAATACGGTTCCCCATTTTGTTAAGAACCCAATGTATATGCTGAGGATTAATGTTATTATTCCTGAAGCTGCAAAGAGATAATCCATCTTACTGTAAACATTGGGCTTTAGAAAAGTTCTCTCCTTTTTAGCTCCAAAGGCTTTCAGTTCTAGAGCTATAGCCATATTTTTAGCTTTTTCTAGAGAGCTAAGGATTATTGTTACAAATACTGGGATGTATACTTTAATACGTTGAGAAATGCTTCCTTTTTCGAATTCAACAGCTCTAGACATGAACGCTTCTCTTACCGTTGCGTATACAGCCATAAACTCTGGCAAGAATTTGAAACTCGAAATTACCATTAATGGCGCTGTATACGAGATCTTAAAGTTCTTTTGGGCAAACTGTCCTAGTGAGGAGGCCAGATCTCCGATGTCGTTAGTCATTACGAAGAAGAAACACACGGTAACTGCTGTGACTATCCTTAGACCCATAGCTAAAGCATAAATTATTCCATCCCAAGTTATCCTAATGAAATATGTCTGAATTAAAACGTTTTCTCCATATGGATAAAAAAAGGGCCATACTACCACTATGAAGCCTATTAACGTTGGATATATGATCTTAACAACCCTCAACAAGATTTTTAGAATGCGAGCCTAGTATGACATGATAAAGACCCACAAGGTGATTAAAGCAAGGATTATAGGATTCGTTATGATTATCGGCACTATAATCAAACATATCCACCAGATTGATTTGGCTACAGGGTTCAATTTATGAATTGGCGACTCAGTTTTTCCGATCTCAAGAACTTCAGTAACAAAGCTCATAAACTCTTCACCTAACCCTTAATTCTTTTTATAATGGCTGATGAAACGCCTTCTACATCCATTCTCAGTTCTTTTAATCCTAGAAGCTTTGAAAAGTGCATTCCTAGTAGATAACTCGAAGGGGGGCGTATAAACGCTTTTTCTAAATCTTCAATGCGCGTAAATACTTCGTCGGTCGGTCCATCCAGAAGGATTCGCCCTCCTAACATTACTACGGTACGTTTTGCATAGAGTGAAACTAATTTCATGTTATGTGTTACCACTATGATAGTTTTCCCCTTTTTATTCAATTCATCTAGTAGATCCATTATGGCTATACATTCCTTCCAATCTTGACCAGTTGTGGGTTCGTCTATTACTAAAATCGAGGGTTGCATCGCCAGGATGGATGCCACTGCCAACCGTTGCCTTTGCCCTTTTCCCAAAGATATCGGTGGATCATTAAGATACTCATAAAGACCAACTCTTTTTGATACTTCTTCAACTATCTTTTGCAGTTCTTCTTTAGAAAAACCAAGATTCTTTGGTCCAAACTCTATTTCTTCTCGTACCGATTCTGCAAATATTTGATGATCAGGGTTTTGAAAAACATAACCGACTTTTCTCGATAATCTGCTTATACTTTCATTTTTCGTATCGACACCGTCTATAAGGACTTGGCCTTTTGTTGGCTTTAACAAACCGTTGAAATGCTTAACTAAAGTGGTTTTCCCAGATCCATTCTGACCGATTATTGCAACGAACTCACAATCTTTTATCGTAAGATCGATATCCTGTAATGCTACAACGCCCATCGGTTGGTATACATACGATAGACCTTTAACCTCTATCATGAATCATTCCTTTTTAGATTCTTTAAGAATCTTTTCTATTTCTTCTACTCCTTCTTCTAAAGTTATTGGGATTCGTTCTAATGAAAGGCCAGAGTTGATCAGGTTCAGAGCTATTCTCGTTACCCAAGGAGGGTCTATACCACAACTTTCTAACAACTTTACATCAGAAAGGATTTCACGTGTTGGTCCCTCTGCAATTTTTTCCCCCCCGTTTATTAAAACTATTCTATCAGCAAATTTTGCAAGTCTGTCAAGATCATGCTCCACCATTATCACAGTTTTTTTCTCTTCCTTTAATAGACCAATCAATTCCATGACTTCCTCAACACCCAATGGATCTAATTCAGATGTTGTTTCATCTAAGATCAATATCTCTGGACGCATAGCAAGCACTGATGCTAAGACTACTCTTTGTTTTTCTCCTCCCGAAAGAAAGAAAGGGTGCCTTTTTCTATACCGTGCCAAACGGGTAATTTTTAATATACTCTCTAACCTAGATTTTATTTCATCGGTAGGAAGAGCTAGATTTTCGAGTGGAAAGGCTATCTCTTTTTCTACATCAGTCATAAAGAGTTGGGTTTCAGCATCTTGTTGACAAAAACCAACTGTCTGTGAAAGTTTGGCTACGCTTATCTCTTTTGTATCAATTCCCTTTATGATAACCCTTCCTTCAAGCTCGCCGCCAATAATGTGAGGAATTATTCCAGACAAACAGTAACAAAGGGTGGTTTTACCAGCACCGGTAGGGCCTATTATCCCGACGAATTCTCCCTCCTTTACTTCTAAAGAGAAGTTTTTAAGGGCTTTCCTTTTTGCAAACTTATATGTATAACTTATGCTTTCTACTTTAATGACCATGCCCATCCCTGCTGGTTATTTTGTTCAAAATATAGAGTACATAACTATAAAAAATTTTGTTTTTTATGCCTTAAAATAAGAAAGATGTGCTGTGTTGCATGACTGAGGTTGGGCGAGACTTTTCGCTTGGGTTATTCATCTTAGGTTTTCTCTAGCCTTGTGTTGTTGCGTTTATTCCTATCAACATGTTGTATAGCGAAGCCTTTAGCATCATCTCAACGACCATATTCCTCATGCTTTTTGCTGAGACGTACTCGCCAAAAGTTCGCTTTAGTGAGCTGAATACAGATTCAACGATCCATCTTTGACCGTATCTGTGGCGTTGCTTCCAAC
>JAWCQS010000100.1:0-4169 GCA_038869655.1 Bathyarchaeia archaeon
CGAAGCTATTTTTTCATAGATCTCTCTATCACGACGAAGGAGATGTTTTTACTAATCGGACGGCACTCAGCTATTTTGACGAAATCCCCCTCTTTGGCATTTATGCAAGGCGGGTTGTGAGCCATTATCCTACTTCTCCTTTTTTCATACCTCATGTATTTCTTAATATAATGGAGATAACTTCTTTCGATTACAACCGTAACTCTAGCCTTATCGCTAACAACTTTTCCCTCGATCATTTTCCCTCTCACGCGTAAGTTTCCATGGAATGGGCAATTTAGGTCGTTACAACTCTCTTTTGGATATTCCACATCAAAGCCTACACTCTTCATAAAACCATCTCGATGAGATTATCGTTAAAGCTTCAAGGATTTACCATTTTCTTGATCTTGATTTCAACCTATCTTCAGGTCTTGCTACTAAAACCTTTCCATCGATTTCTACGATGGATCCATCGGGGAGCTTTACTTCTAACACGACAACGTTTTTTGGAATTCTTTTAGGTTTTCCATCCTTAAGGAGAATTATTGTATTTTTCGTCTCATCCATTATTTTTCCTTTAATCCCAACTAGTTGCTTATTGTTTCCACTCTTTATTCGTGCCTCTAGTCCAATCAGTTCATGCCTCACAAGATTTTGAGGCGTAATTTTAGTCATAAACTCGCCCTTTTGCTCTCTTCTTTTTCTATAGTCAATATCCTAGCGATTGTTTTTCTTATTTCCCTTATTTTAGATGGATTATCTAAAGCTCCTCCGGCAGCAACTGTAGTCTTTAATCGAGTAAGCTCCACCCTTAATTCCTTTAACTTTTTCAACCTCTCTTCTCGAGGCATCTCCCTTATTTCACGTTTCCTCAGTATCGGCAAGCTTCTCGCCCTCCTCCTTAGTTATGCTTGAACTTGAGGTTGTGACCGGTTGCTTTATCTCAGGTTTGTCGGGCAACTTTATACTAGGTGGGACTATGCTTACTCTAACTCCATAGAGCCCTGGTTTGAGCTGCGTCACCGCTACAGCTGTTCTTATTTGCTTACTGACATGGTTGCCAATCCTTGGCAAGTATCCGGCACGATATTTTTCATACCTTGCTCTCTCAGTAGTTAACTTCCCGCTTATAACAATTTCTACGCCAGATGCGCCAGCGCCCATAACTCTTTGAATCGCCCAATAAGCAGCTCTTCTAAAATGTATACCTTTTTGAAGAGCTGTAGCAATCTGGGATGCAACGATCCTTGGATCCAACTCAGGGACTTCTATTGGCGCAACAGAGATCTGAGGATTTTCTACACCAAACCTTTCTTCCAGGATCTTGCTTAAGTCCCTTATGCTTTGCCCCCTTCTCCCTATAACCATACCAGGCTTTGAGGCATAAATAACAACTCTAGTTCCTAAGGGCGTTTTAGTCAATTCAACTCGGCTGTATCCTGCATTTTTCAATTCGTTGAACAAAAACTCATCAAGCTCAGCTTTTTTAACGCTATCCTTCACGAAGTATTTATGAGTTGGCAAGTATCACTCCCCCTCATAGCCAACCAATTCTACGTGGGTTAAAGTTTCGAAGGATGGAGAAGACCTTCCAAAAGCCCTAGGAATGTATTTTTTAATCTTCATGCCTCTTTGGGAAGCGGCATGGATTATCCTAAGCCTTTCGGTATCTAAGCCTTTATACTCGGCGTTTGCCTCAAGCTCTTCAAGAAGCTTGAGTATTTTTGTTGCTGCTTTAACAGGATAACGACCAGCGTACCATTTTTCCTGCAAATTCTTGTGAGGTACTTCTTTTCTATACCTTCTATAGGCTATGGCTTTTCTTTTTGCGATTACGTCTTCGAGCAATCCTTTAGCCTCAGTCAATTTCATTCCTCTTATGCTTCTACAGAGCTCTGTAGCTGCTTTTGGAGATATGCGTAGCTCACGACCAGCGCATTTTACAGTCCTAGCTGGATCCAATTCCTTGATCGAATACTCCCACTCTGGCATCCGGCTTTTCTCTCCGATTTCTACTACCAAATGGACGTACTTATTAAAAAATGTTAAGGTTAAATACTTTTTGAATGGCTTAACAATTCATAGGAGGCTATTTCATGTCGAAAGATGAGATGGAACTTCAAAGGATCGAGGCTGAATTGAAAGGAACTACTCTTAAGGTTTATTGGCATATTTTTAAATCGAGACGCCCTATGGGGGTAAGAGAATTACAAAGGTCGTTGGATCTATCAAGCCCAAGTGTTGCTTTGCATCATCTTGAAAAGTTAAGACGCTTAGGTCTTTTGAATAAGGATGAGCATGGACGTTTTTCATTAAATGAGGAGGTTAAAGTTGGAATATTGAGGTTTTTCTTAAAAGTCGGTAAACTCTTATTGCCAAGGTATCTGTTCTATGCCGTTTTTTTCACCTCTGTTCTAGCTTTATACTTAGCTCAAATCTTAGTCATGGGTTTAATCCCAGATTTTATCGCTTTGGTTGTTTGTTTTAGTGCCTCTTTAAGCTCATGGTACGAGGCGATTAAAGTTTGGAGAGAGAGGGTGTTCTATTGATTGGAATTATATTTAAGCTTAATCTACTTTTATAATGAGGGAATGAGTATGCGGAAAGAAATTTTGTACAGCCTAGCAGGATTAACTTTAGCTTTATTGATTATTTATAGTAACTTCCTATTTCTTCAATTTGCCAAGCCTTTAAATAGAGCTGAGGATTATACCCATATTCCTTTAGAAAGCGGAATTAAAGAAAGTTCTCGCGAGATCATTAAGCCATTCGTTCATGACTTATACTCTTTAAGTCATATTTTAATCATTTCATTTATTATAGCGTTTACAGTTTATTTTATAACTAGGAAGAAGTTGAAAGTTTGACGTTCTCTAGAAGGCATGGGCTTTCTGGCTGACTTTCTATAAAAAAGAAAAAAGGAGTTAATTTTAAGCGCGTTCCTCGCCTATGTAAGGCACTTCAAACCTTCCAGCTATTATGTCTTCCCTAACTTTATTGACTTTATCCAAAGCTTCTTTGGGTATTTTATCCATGAAGTATGGAGAAATTTCTAAGTCTTGCACTCCACTTTTAAGGCCAAGAAAGATTTTTTTGTCTGTATCAGTTCCTCCTGGAGCCATGTTTCCAGCTCTATAGCCTTCAACAACTATCCTAATTATCTCAATGTTTTTTACTACGTTGCTAGCAATTATTGTATCTCTAGCTAATTCGTGTTGTGGCAAATAGTCGCCTATGGCGTATACGCCTCTGGCTGCGCATGCCTGTATTCCGCCCAGCGTAACTCCATCTCCTCTAAATAGTAATACATCTGCCCCAGAGTCTATAAGACCCATAGCTACTTCTCTTCCTTTGCTCACATCGTCCCATACTCCGCAGAATGCTTTTAGAACTTTTATATTTGGTTTAACTGTTTTAGCTCCATCTTCATAAGCGTTTTGTAAGGCAATCATATCTGGATACTTTTCTCCATCCATTGTTCCTATTATACCAGTTTTAGTCATGTACGCTGCTAGAATTCCAGCCATGTAGGCGCCATCGATCATAGGAGTAGAGATGCCAATCATGTTCTTTTTGCCAGCGAACTGCCACCATGCAGCCCCAACGAACAACACATCTGGATAATCTGGAGCAACTCTAAGCGCAGAATCTTGATGCCCAATAGTCCATCCGAATATAATTTTGTACCCTCTTTCCGCATAGGATCTAAGAGTTGGATCTACGCCTACTTGCCCTACTCCTTCCGAGATCGCTACATCTATATCGAGTTCTTCTCTAGCCTTTTGTGCTCCAATGTACATGGCCGCGTTCCATCCCGAATCAGTTATAGAGCCTGGAAGCAGGAATGCAACTTTTAGCTTTTCAACAGGTGGCGGAGGAGGCTTCTCCTCAGGTGGAGGTGGCGGAGCTGGTGGAGGTAAAGTCGCATAGTAAACTGCTACGCCTGCAAGTATAATGATTATCAATAGCAACAGCGCTATTAGTCCTCTACTAGTTTTCTTTTCGGACATAGGCTTTTCACCAAAAGAACCTTAGAATAGAAGAGTATAAAAGACTTTCGGTTAAAGTGCTAGATACTGCTGTGTTGCATGACTGAGGTTGGGCGAGACTTTTCGCTTGGGTTATTCATCTTAGGTTTTCTCTAGCCTTGTGTTGTTGCGTTTATTCCTATCAACATGTTGTATAGC
>JAWCQS010000101.1:0-4162 GCA_038869655.1 Bathyarchaeia archaeon
TTAGTTTATGGCGATTTGAGCGCTTTAGAAAGTAGGCCTATAGAGATTAAACCCTTTTTTCATTATTGGCCAGGCTCAACAGCTCTAACTTTTTCTACTTGGAGCTGCAACTTCACTTGCCCTTGGTGCCAAAACTTTCAGCTTTCAAAAACCTTCCCTAATCCGAGTGAAGCAAAGTATGCTCCCCCTGAAGAGCTCGTCAAAATGGCTTTAAAAAACCATGATGAAGGGCTTTGCGCGAGCTTTCAAGAACCAACTTTATTTTTCGAAACAGCCTTAGAAGCCTTTAAGCTTGCCAGCCTTAAAGGGCTCTATTGTTGCTTTGTTTCTAACGGATACATGAGCCTTGAGGCTTTAAAGGCTTTAAAAGATTCTGGAATGGATGGATTAAAAATAGATGTGAAGGGCGACCAAGAAGTATACAAAGTTTATTGTGGAGGCGCCGATGTAAACAAAATTTGGAGAAATGCTAGAGAAGCCAAAAGGATGGGGATACATGTAGAGATCGTTAATTTGATTGTCCCTGGAGTAAACGATGATGAAGGATGCATCGATTGGATAATTGAAAATCATCTAAAAGAAGTTGGAACAGAGACTCCATTACATTTTACTAGGTATTATCCAGCTTATAAATTCAATAGACCTCCAACGCCTGTTGAGACTCTTGAAAAAGCTTATGAAAAAGCTAAAAAAGCCGGGATCCTGTACGCTTACCTAGGAAACGTTCTAGGCCATAGATTTGAAAACACTTATTGCCCAAACTGTAAAAGGCTTCTAATAAGAAGATATGGGTACGCTCTAACGGATTTCAGGCTAGAGGAAAAAAACAAATGTCCTGATTGCAGCTTTGAAATAAAAATACACGGGAGATGCATTAAAAAGGTTTAACGATGGATTAGGTAACTCAAAATCTTCGATAAGTCGCTCTCCTCTATAATCTTATCTACGCATCCTTTAACCCTAGGATCCTTTGGGTTTACAGCTATCTTTAACCCTGCTTCAGGAGGAAAATCGCATAGATTGTCTCCAATTACGGCACATTCATCCATGGTTACTCCAAGCATCCATGCCATTTCTTTTATGACTGAGTGCTTATTCTTCAAATCCACTTTTACGTCTATTTCTCCAGTAAGTTTACCGTTTTTAACTTTAAGCTCATTGGCTATCGCAAAATCGGCTCCTAGATCTATTTTTGCTTTTTCAGCCATAAAGGATATTCCAGCACTGACGATACCTATGGAAAAACCATGTCTTTTTAGTTCCTTGAAGGTTTCTTTGGCACCGTTGACATAGTCTACTTTATCGATTATGGACAATAATCTTTTAAGCTCGATTCCAGTCCAGACCCTCGAGTCGAGCCTAGCCCATGTTTCATAGTCTATCTCGCCATTGAAGTATCTTTCAGCGTTCTGCCTTCCAATATGCAGAGTTCCAAGGTTTTCATGAAAATGATGCCATATGCTTTCGATGTTTGTTAAAGTTCCATCTAGGTCGAATATCACCAGTTTTATCGGCTTTTTACTCAAATATTAAGACATCCTTTAGGCTTTTAATAGAGGCAATTAAGCCAATAGCTTGCTTTCATACTCTTTTAGGTATAGAACAGACCTTTTCAAATCAGCGAAAAGCTTCTTTGCCTCCTCTATCTCTTCATTCGTTATGATTTTTTTCCCCTTTGCTTTAGCTATTTGAGCTGCTGGCGTAAGTATCTGTACTGCGTACCTGAGCGATGAGTCTACGCCTATTTTGGCTACAAACTCCAAGGTTTCGGGAGCTATCTCTATGCCTTCTTCTCTAACACGTATTTTTAAGATTTCAAGGATTTCATTATATCCATAGGGCTCAGTATTTATTATCAAAAGCCTGTCGAGCATATCTAAAGGCATCCCATGCGGAGATTCTATATCTGTACCCCTAATCTTTGTAATTCCTCTATTGGTTGCAAGTATGATAACAGGAGATAATTCGCTTTCCATGGCTCTTGTTAAGAATGCAAAACATTCTATATCCAGCATGGCTACTTCATCTATGAAAAGAACTCCAGGTAAGATTTCAGCGCGTTTTTCTTCAACTAAACTTTTAACCTCTTCATCAACCCTCTGCCTTATCCCTGGATCTATCTCAGCTCTTTCGCCCCCTCCAAAGAGTAACCCGAAGATACCCCCTCCAGACCTGGCTTGCATTTCATCCAAGTCTTGCAGAGTCAAAGTATAAACAAACTCCTTTTCTTTTTCAATGGATCCATGGGGTCTGGGGATCTTGCTTTCAGGCTCTATATCATACTTTTCGCCAGCAGCCTCTTCAGACCTGCCAAGCTTTATTACTCTCCCACTTTCAGCATCTATTTGGATTATATCGCCAGCTCTGATGTTTTGATTTATGATGCTTGTCGCTATCTGCTGACCTACTGTAAAAATCTTGGTTTCGGATTTTGTTGCCAAATTCAGTTTTGCACTTTCAGGAACCTGTTGGTATGGATTGTATGGATGTTTGGTTACTTTTAGCTCAAGCCCAGTAACCTCGCCTTCATAAACTTTTCTAAACTCATGAATACGAACTCCTATGGCTTTCCTTAAAGCTTCCATGAGAACTTCGGTTTTTTTCCTTTCAGAAGAATAAACCTCGGATGCACTGAGTGAGACAAAGGGAACATCGATTCCGAGCTCTTTCGCTATCGCTACTGCTAAGGCTGTTTTGCCTGTTCCAGGAGGACCTGCCAAAAGTATCGAGCGCCCAGCCATCCTCCCTTCTTTAATCATCGTTACTATGAGTCCGGCTGCTTCCCTAGCCTCTTCTTGACCTATCATCCCGTCGGCTACAGGTTTGGCTTTTAAACCATCTAGCCCTAAGCCTTTTACATGGCTATGAGCCCCTATCCTTTGAAAAGCTCTAATCGCCATAATTTCAAACCTCCGAGAAAGCTTATCCTTCTCAAGGAAAATTTTTTCTCAGTAAAATTTAAACTTTAACTTATAATCTAGATAACCTCATCCCTTTCATGCCTTTTTGCTACGATGCTATGCGGGATTTTTTTAAATTTTCCGATGGCACTAAGTAAAGCTTCTTGAAACAAATAGGCATAAAGCTCAAATTCCCCACCACCATAAAAATCGCTCTTTCGGTTCAATTGAGCTTCCAAATAGTCCCAGCCCTTCTTTTTCTCTAAGCCTCCAGGAAGTGTAAAAACTACGTCAGAATTCTTCGCTAAACTACTATTTTTGTATGAAGTGATCGCTATAACTTTTGCGTTTATGCCTTTAGCTTTTTTAGCGATATCGACCAGCTCCGAAGTTTCACCGGATCCAGAGAAGAGCAAGACTACATCTTTTGGCTTTATCTTTTCTTTTATCACATCTCCTATGAACCATACATTATAGCCAAAATGCTTAAGCCTGAGGGCTAGACTGACGGCTATAGAGCCAGATCTTCCCTTTCCATAGATGTGTAGGCTTTCTCCATTCTCTATCATCTCAAAAATTTCATCCAGCTTATCGGCTTGATTTTCAATCCAAAACTTTTCTTTTGCCAAATACTCCAATAAATTTTTGAATTGCTCAATGAACTCCTCGCGAAATTGTTTAGTCATGGAACTCCTTCACTATCCAGTTTCTATTTCTTTTCATAGAATGGCCTAAACTCTGAAAGGCAATTGCTGCATCTTACAGTGTTATCTCCAATCATCTCAGCGTAGGATGCAGCCCTTTTGAGCTTATTGTCTTTAGGATCAAAGTATAGATAAATTGGAAAACCACAATTGGGGCAGTTTGCTCCAACATAATTCAAACCTTGTTTAACGATTTCAAATCTTACTGTCAATTCGCTTCACCTCAATTTTAATTTCAAATCCTATTCCCTCTATTCGATGCTTAGGAATAAAAATGTTACTGGATCCGCTTAAAGGGTTTTATTCAAGAATTTTATTTAATTTCCTTCAGTCTTTTCGATATCTCTCTAAGTATGGATGGATGGACCCATAATGAAAAAACTTTTGAATAGCTCAAGCCAGAAGCTTTTCTCAGCAAGGCTTTTTTGCCGATGCTTGAATATCCTTGGATAAAGAACTCTAAGAACTCGCTAAAACCTTTTGATAGAGAAAACCCATAGTGACCTGAGTAGTAAAGGAATTCGGCTATATCCCAAGCTTTGTCACCCATTTTTTTAG
>JAWCQS010000102.1:0-4146 GCA_038869655.1 Bathyarchaeia archaeon
TCCTTTAATTGAATTAGGAACAGGAATATTAACATTAATTACATTCAATATTCAACATTCAATATTCAAAAATTGTTTAACTTATAAATATTTCTTAAGTTTTTAATCTGAAATTCTTTACTCTCATTAGAAAACTTTAATTAACTCTTTCTTAAATTTTTTGTTAACACTCAAAACTTTTAAAGAGTTCTAAAAAGTTTAGATGATTAAAAATGAACCTCGTTGAAAAGATATTGGCCAAAGCTTCTGGAAAAAAAGAAGTATATCCGGGAGATATAGTTGAGGCGCGGATAGATGTTGCTATGATGCATGATCTAACGGGACCATTGACTATCGAGCAATTCAATAAAATAGGAACTGGAAGGGTTTGGGATGCGAGTAGAATAGTTATAATCTTTGATCATCTAGTTCCAGCTAGTACAGTAGAAGCTGCCGAATTACAAAAAGTGGTTAGAAAGTTCGTCGAAGAACAGGGGATAAAAAACTTTTATGATGTAGGAAGGGGAGGGATTTCGCATCAAGTTATGGTTGAGAAAGGCTTTGTGGTCCCTGGAGAAGTCATAGTAGGTGCCGATTCTCATACATGCACCTACGGTGCACTCGGTGCCTTTTCAACAGGGATCGGATCAACCGAAATGGCTGCAGTTTTTGTAACTGGTAAGCTTTGGTTTAAGGTTCCGAAAGTGATCAAGATTTGTATTGAAGGAAAGCTCCAAGATTTGGTAACTCCAAAAGATTTAATCCTAAGCATAATCGGTAAACTCGGAGTTGGAGGAGCTACCTACAAAGGGATAGAGTTTTCCGGAGCTCTGATAAAAGACATGAGCATAGATGGAAGGATGACTTTATGCAACATGGTAGTTGAGGCTGGAGCAAAAGCTGGAATAATAGAAGCTGATGAAAAAGTGTTCGAGTATTTGAAGGGAAGGACAAAAAAGAATTTTATGAAAATATCCTCCGACAGCGATGCTCGCTATGAGGAAGAAATCGAACTTGAATTTTCTAAATTGATCCCTCAAATCGCATGCCCCCCCTCTGTGGATAACGTAAAACCAGTAGTCGAAGTTGAGGGTGAAGAAATCGATCAAGCGTTCATCGGCTCATGCACAAACGGTCGTTTAGAAGACCTAAGATTGGCTGCAAAAATTCTAAAAGGAAAAAAAATTAATCCAAACGTTAGGTTGATAATTATTCCAGCATCGCAAGAGATTTATGCTAAAGCTATTGAAGAGGGATTATTAGAAACATTCTTAGAGTCCGGAGGAATAGTTTGTAACGCAAACTGTGGTCCTTGTTTAGGAGGACATATGGGCTTGCTTGGAGAAAACGAAGTATGTATAAGCACTTCCAACAGAAATTTTATAGGTAGAATGGGCAGCAAAAAAGCAAGCATATACTTGGCAAGCCCTGCTACCGTTGCTGCCTCGGCTATAGAGGGAAGGATAACCGATCCAAGAAACTTGGAGGGGCAAGAATGATAGTTTCAGCAAAAGTGGTTAAAGTAGGAAATAACATCGACACAGATGTAATACTTCCTGGAAAATACTTAGTATTAACCGATCCAGAAGAGTTAGCCAAGCATGCTATGGAAGGAATAGACCCATCTTTTGCTCAAAAAGTTAAAGATGGTGCAATTCTAGTGGCTGGAGAAAATTTCGGGTGTGGATCCAGTCGTGAACAGGCTCCTATGGCTTTAAAACATTCTGGGGTTAAATGCATCCTTGCGGAATTCTTTGCAAGAATTTTTTATCGCAATGCTATAAACATAGGCTTACCAGCTATCGAGTATAGAGACATATCCAAAATTGTAGATGAGGGAGATTTATTGACGATCGACTTAAAATCTGGAACAATAACTAATCATACGAAGAAAGTAGTTTTGAATTTTCAACCAATCCCAAAATTCCTCTTAGAGATACTAGAACTAGAAGGTCTGATAGAGAAACTTAAGCAAGAAGTTAAAAAGGGCTTCTAGAGAGCAAAAACTAGGTTTATTAGTATTGACTGATTTATTTTAATTAAACGGGGTAAATTTTGAATTGGGAAGGAAGAACTTTGACGGGTTTATTAAAATCTTCGATACAACTTTACGCGACGGTGAGCAAACTCCTGGAGTGTCTTTAACTCCAAGTGAGAAATTGGAAATCGCTAAACAACTTGATAAGCTTGGTGTTGATGTGATCGAGGCTGGTTTTCCTAGGGTTTCTGAGGGAGAGAAGGAAGCAATTAAATTAATCGTTAACGAAAAACTTAACTCTGAAATTTGTGGACTAGCCAGGGTCGATAAAAACGATCTTGATGCTATTATAGATTGTGGATTAAGTTACGTTCATCTATTCATAGCCACTTCAGATATCCATCTGAAATACAAACTGAAAATAACTAGAGAGCAGGCTCTTCAAAAAGCTTTAGAGGCCATAGATTACATGAAAACCCATGGATTAAAAATAGAGTTTTCAGCTGAGGATGCTACCAGAAGTGATCTAAACTTTCTAAAGAGTTTTCTTAAGAGCGTAGCCGATGCTGGAGTTTATATGATAGACATCCCTGATACTGTCGGAATAATGACCCCAAAAAGAATGCTTCATCTAATTGGAGAGTTAAAAACAGAAATCGATAAACCATTGAGCGTTCATTGTCACAACGACTTCGGAATGGCGGTAGCGAATTCTTTATCCGCAATCGAAGCTGGTGCCACTCAAGCACACGTAACCGTTAATGGTATAGGCGAGCGAGCCGGTAATGCAGCTCTTGAAGAACTTGTTTCAGCTATACACTTTCTGTATGGAAAGAAAACTAGGATTAAACTTCAATATATATACGAAACTTCAAAGCTGGTTTCTAGGTTAACCGGAGTCATAGTCCAACCAAACAAAGCCATAGTTGGCGATAATGCCTTCACGCATGAGTCAGGCATTCATACGCATGGAGTAATCTCTATGCCATTCACCTATGAGCCGATAAAGCCTGAACTAGTTGGAAGGAAAAGATACTTTCAGCCAGGTAAGCACTCTGGTACCCATGGAATATTGAAAGAGCTGGAAGAAGTGGGAATACATCCAACCAAGGAGCAATTGGATGAAATAGTTTCAAAGGTCAAGGAGCTTGGAGATAAAGGTAAAATGGTTACAGATGCTGACTTAATAGCTATAGCTGAAAGCATCATCGGTAAAACAGTAAAGGAAAAGAAAGTTGTGAGCTTAGTTGACTTGGCTGTTATGACCGGGATCAGTGTTCTGCCTACAGCCTCAGTGAAGATTTCGCTTGAAGGAAAGGAGTTTATCGCATCCGAAGTTGGTGTCGGACCAGTAGACGCCGCTATGAAGGCAATTCAAAAGTTGACGGATAGTTTAGTCAATGTTAAGCTTAAGGAATATAGGCTTGAGGCCGTAACAGGTGGATCCGATGCCATAGCTGAGGTATTGATCAAAGTTGAGGATAAGTATGGAAACATAGTTTCAGCGAGAGCTGCCCATGAAGACATAGTTATGGCTAGCGTTGAAGCCATGATAGAAGGGATCAACAAGATCTTAATCAAGATGAAGAAATAGCTTGAACTCCTCTATTTTGAAGCTTTAAACCAACAATTTTCAGGTTCAAAAAGCTTAAGCGTTCATTCGGTGTGACTATTGAATAAAAAAATTAAGTGCGTAAAAGTTCTTTCTCCTTCTACAATCGCCAATTTAGGTCCTGGATTTGATGTCTTTGGGCTAGCGGTTAATGCTTTCTATGATGAGGTTATAGTAGAAATTTCTTCGAGCCCCTCGATTGAAATATGTGTAAACGGGATCGATTCTTCGATTGTACCAAAAAATCCGAGCAAGAACACAGCGGGCTTAGTAGCGATGAATCTATTGGAAAGAATTGGAAGCAAAAATGGTTTGAAAATATTCATAAAAAAAGGAATTCCTGTGGGAAAAGGCTTAGGAAGCAGTGCGGCATGCGCGGTTGCATGTGCGTTGGCTTTAAACAAGCTTTTTGGACTCGATCTTTCAAAGAACGAATTGATCGCTTTGGCCGCTGAGGGAGAAAAGGCATCAGCAGGCGTCCCCCATGCTGACAATGTTGCCGCAGCAACGCTGGGAGGCTTTACTGTTTTAAATTCATACGATCCTTTGAATGCCATAAGGATTGATCCCCCAAAAC
>JAWCQS010000103.1:0-4133 GCA_038869655.1 Bathyarchaeia archaeon
TTATTCCTGGAACTTGGCTTATGCCGGTTTTAAAGAAAAAAGTTAAAGAAAGTGGTGTAGAAGTCGTAGAGGACACTATGATCATAGATCTTTTGACTAAAGGGAGGAATGTGGCCGGAGCTGTTGGGCTAAACCTTAAAACTGGAGAATTTGTATTGTTCAAAGCAAAAGCTATAGTTCTAGCTACGGGCGGATGCATGAGGATCTACCCTTTCACAACAGCTCCAGAAGAGTTAACTGGAGATGGAATCGCGATGGCTTATAGAGCTGGTGCAGAGCTCATCGATATGGAGTTTCCAATGTTTTTACCAGGATGCTTTGTATGGCCTCCAGCTCTAGAAGGAGTCGACGTTCCATTCGCGCTTTCTACTGCTGGACGTTATGGACCTGGATGGCTTTTGAATAGGTATGGCGAGAGGTTCATGGCTAAATGGGCTCCTCAAACTCTTGAGCATAGCACTCGAGACATATGCTCCGTTGCTATGATGACCGAAATCCTAGAGGGAAGAGGTAGTAAGCGAGGAGGCGTTTATGTCTCATTAAAGCATTTGCCAGATAACTTAATAGATTTCATCCATGAATGGCAAGCACCCGAATTCCTTTGGAAATATGGGGGATTCAATTTAGACGATTTTATCCACAGAGATACTCTCAAAAAGGAAGCTTTAGAAGCAGCTCCCGCTTGCCACTTTACGAACGGGGGAATTAGAATAAATGAAAGATGCGAAACAAGCCTTCGAGGATTGTATGCGGCTGGTGAAACTACTGGAGGCATCCATGGCGGAAACAGGCTTTCTGGAAATGCTTTCACAGAAATGATAGTTTGGGGAACTCGGGCTGGAAGGTTTGCTGCAAGTTACGCCAAAAAAGTAAAAGCTTTTCTTGAAATCGATAAAGAACAACTTAAGAGCTTAAGGAACAGAGTATTCCTTCCATTAGAGCGTACTGAAGGAATAGACCCCTTAGAGTTAAAAAAGAAAGTTCAAAAATTGGCATGGGAAAAAGTTGGAGTCATAAGGAATGGATCTACACTTGAAGAAGCTGTAAAAGAAATCGAAAGGATGAAAAAAGAAGAATTGCCTAAAGTATACGCTAAATTCAAAGATCGAGTGTACAATCGTGAATGGATTGAGTCGATTCAATTAGAGAACATGCTTCAAGTTCTTGAGATAATCGCAAGAGCAGCTTTAATGAGAAAAGAAAGCCGAGCAGCTCATTATAGAAAAGACTATCCATACACTGATTATAAGAATTGGACAAAAAACATAATCGTAAGCCAAGTAGCTGGAAAAATGCGTTTTGTATTAAAGCCCGCTGTAATCACTAAACTAAAGCCCCCTAAGAAAAGAGTTCCATATGGCGTAGTGGAGTGATAAAAATGAGTGAAGCTGGAAAAAGGATTAAAGTGAAAATTTTAAGGTTTAATCCTAAAAAGGATAAGGAACCGCATTTTGAAACTTATGAAGTTCCCATAAGCGAGGGCATGAGCGTACTTAACGTCCTTGATTACATTTATAAAAACATCGATAGAAGCTTGGCTTTTTACTACTCATGTAGGATAGGCAAGTGTAAAGGCTGTACTATGATGGTAAATGGAAAAGCCAAAGAGGCTTGTACAACTCCTGCTCGCGAAGATTTAACCATCGAACCCCTTGTAGGCTATGAAGTGATTAAAGATCTTGTTGTAGACCTTGAAAGAAGGAAAACTTTATCTTAAAGGTGTTAAAGCAGGAGCATGCTAGAATACAAGCGTTTTCCAAAAGAAGAGTATGAAAATCGTTGGGAAAGAGCTAAACAACTTATGAAGGATAAAGGTCTTGATGCTTTATTCATCACTGATGGAATAAACTACACTTATTTAAGCGGAGCCCACAGAGATTTCTCTTACAGTAGGCCTACCATAATGATTTTGCCTAAGGATGATGAACCTACTATAATAATCCATGATTTTTTTGCAGATGCTCAAAAAAAGGAAACATGGGTTAGAGATGTTAAAATCTATAAATCGCTTTTAGGAGCGCCAACAGGGCTAATTAAAGAAGTTATTGAGGAAAAGGGCTTGGATAAAGGGATTATAGGCGCTGAGTTGGGATACGAACAACGCTTAGGAATATCCTACAACGATTTTGAAAAGCTCAAAAAAGAAATTTCGAATGCAAAGTTCATCGACGCATCGGAAATCATTTGGGAATTAAGAATGGTTAAATCGAAATCAGAAATAGAAAGAATTCGAAAAGCTTGTGAAATAACGAGTAAGGCTTATAAAAAATGCTTTGAAACCATTAAGGAAGGCATGAGTGAAATCGAAGTCATGAGAATTCTGTTCGATTTTATTTCTAAAGAAGGGGGTTCTTCACCATGGTGTATAATGAATTCAGGCCCATATAACTATGATGTAGTAAGCTGGGGACCAGCCAATTTCAAGCTAAAAAAAGGAAATTTGCTTTGGATAGACGCCGGTTGTACTTATAAGGATTATGGATCAGATTTTTCTAGAATGGTTTCTATAGGTGAGCCATCAGAAAAGCAAAAAAGAGCCCATCGAATAGTTTGTAAGATTACTAAAACCTGTATCGAAGCGATTAAGCCTGGAGTAAAAGTGTCCCATATAGCTAAACTATGCAATAAGGAATTTCAAAAAGAAGGATTGACAATCACTTTCAGGGCTGGAAGGATAGGTCATGGGATGGGGATGATGCTAACAGAGCCTCCACATATAGCGGTTTATGATGAAACTATGCTTAAGCCAGGAATGGTGATTACAATAGAGCCAGGCATAGTAGCTGATTATGGATGTTTTCATGTTGAGGAAAATGTAGCTATAACAGAAGACGGGTACGAAGTGCTTTCAACAGCTAGCAGAGAGCTAAAAGTAATAAAATAAATGTATTTTCCGAGGGTTTACTTAGCTTCCACCTATTAACATTTTGAGCGGGAAATCCCACATCCTTCAGGGGCTGGTAGCTCACTTTACCTACTTCTCAACTAAGCGAATTGCTCCAGGAGCACAAAATTCTATGCATATGCCGCATCCATCGCACTTTGCAGGATCGGATTTTGCTATTTTGTTGGAGCCAACCTTAATGGCATCATAAGAACAAACTATTTCACATAGCTTACATCCATTGCATTTAGTTGGATCAACCTCAGATACCATAGGTGGGAGTTGGGCCAACTCTTCAGTAGTTGTGATATGCTTTAAAGCAATTCCTACCATATCGTCTATGCGTTCATAGCCTTTTCTTTTCATGAAAGCAAGAATTCCATCACAAATTTCCTTAAAGGCTTTTGGTCCTCTCCAATGAATTGCCGTACAAACTTGAACTGTTTTTGCTCCAACCATAAAGTATTCGATAGCATCGCTCCAACTAGACACGCCTCCGATGGCTGATATGGGCACGTTTACAGCCCTTGCAATATCGACTATGCATCTGAGTATAATCGGTTTTATGGCTGGGCCCGTATAGCCTCCAAATGCAGGCAAATGGGGCTTTCCTGTTTCGATATCTATACCAGCTAAGCTTCTATAAGAGTTTGTTGCAGAAATCGCATCCGCACCAGCTTTAACCGCAGCCTTAGCTACTTCTGCTATATCTGATACAACAGGAGTTAGCTTAACCGTAACTGGTAAACGAGTACCTTCTTTTGCGGCTTTAGTTTGCTCAGCTACAGTTTTAGGATCTTGGCCCATCCTATACCCAACAACGCCTACAGGCATAGGACATGAAACGTTAAGTTCAATCATATCTACAATTCCAGTTTCAGTAACTAATTTCGCAAGCTTTGTGGTTTCAGCTGGATCTGGGTTCGCTACTATGCTTCCTATTATCGGCGCGCCCCCTTCCTTTGCTATCTTTAACTCCTTTTCAATCCATGCTTCTGTTGGAAGCGTTGAATACAGCTCTATATTGACCATGCCTATTGGACGGCCTTGATACTTGACTAGCTTCATCCTACCTCGTCTAGGATGCTGAAGCCATTTTGCTGGCGGACCTATGGATTTTGGGATAACAGCTCCAGCTCCAGCAAGAGCGCATCTTTTCATACGCTCTCCATCCCATCCCCATCCGCATGAGGCAAGAATTACTGGAGTTTTTAATTTAACCCCACAAAAATCCACTTCAAGGGTTGGC
>JAWCQS010000104.1:0-4130 GCA_038869655.1 Bathyarchaeia archaeon
AAAAAAAGTTCTTAGAGAAGATTTAGACTATGAGTATCCAGTAATTTTTTCATCCACAAAACTTTCATCCAGCAATTATGAATTTATAGGAAAAACTTCTAGGGGGACTGAGTTTGAGTTAAACGAAGAGTTGATGGATAGAGACTTAATAATTTCATCCTTATGCGTTCGTCCCCACTATTTTGCCGGTTTTGAAGGGGGAGCCAAAGCATTGATTCCAGGATGTTCAAGCCATAAATCAATAGTCCAAAACCATTCGAGGGTTATTGGAAATAGACTAGCCAAGGAACTGATAATCAAAGGCAACCCTGTAAGGGAGGATATAAACGAAGCCCCGAGTTTATTGTTCAATGAAAAAGGCATAGTTCATAGAATCATCGATTTTGTAGCTGATGAAAAGCAGCAACCGTTCATGCTGGCTTATGGAGAACCTGTTTTAACCCATATGAGGTTGGCTGAACTGTGCACAGAGATCTGCACGGTTAAAACAAACCCCTCCTCCACTATAGTTACGGTTGCTGATGGCCCGATGGGAAAAACTCTTTATCAATCCCTGAAGGCTTATCATATGGCCTGTAACATAGCCAAACAAGACACTGAAAAAAAATCAGTGGTTTTTTTAATAGCATCGATGGAAGATGGCTTGGGAAACGAGATTTTTACAAAGGAATTGATCCGTTATTACGGTATGCCTTTACAAAATACCATGAAGGAATTGAAGGAAAGAGCTGAAAAAGGGGATTTTAATGAGACTTTACAGAAAATCAATAGAATCGCCCTTGATAAAGAATATACTGAACTAAGAATACTGTCACCTAAAGCTCCAAATGAAGTTAAAAAGGCTTTGGATGAAGTTGGAATATTTTTTTCAAGAAAACCCGATGAGGCATTCGAGGATGAAAAATGTAAAAGCGATATAGCCATAATCCCTTACGGTTCTTTCACAACGCCCATTCCTTACGAATGATCAATTCTTTAGCATGAATATTTGTTAATTTCGTGCGGCTCATTGGATCAATTAACCATAAAATTTTGTATAATCGTTAATAACCCTGCTTCCAATTTATTCTCAAACTCACGTTTATCGAAGTGACTTAAGCTGAAGTATTCAAGGTTACAAAAATTGAATAAAAAATGTTCAAAATGTTCTTACAGAGGGATAACTTTGTTGCGGATGGAAATCTTTAATAGAGGGACTTTGTCGGTTCATGAAAAAGCCCATCGCCGCATAACTGCTTTATGCAAGAATTGTGGCGAAATAATACTGGAAGAGGAGGTTAAATGTCCAAACTGCGGCAAAAGGAATGTAAAGGCATGCTTATCTAAAAGATCAGGGTCTCGTGAGAATTTTGAAGGGATCGATTATCTTCTAAGATGTAAGAACTGTGGTTTCATATGGAAAATTCATTTTCGAAACGAAACCCTAAAAAGAAATAAACTTGGTTTAAATATTTTAGCCAAAAGATAAGCTCAGAGAGCATCTAAAAGGAGATTCGTTTAAATGGTAAGTTTTTGGGAAGTTGTTAGGCGTAGTGAAACAGGACCTTTAGTCTCTGAAAAGGATTTCGACATCAATTTTGTTGGGTCGAAAATACTGGAGCTTCAAAAAGAGTACGATATCCATTACGATCCTGAAAACTTAATCCCTACTGATGAGGATTTAATCGATAAGGTTTGGCAAGCAGGTTTCGAGTTGTTGCTGCATTCTGGAGTATACCATTTAGGAACTAAGCATTGCATAAAGTTTAGCGAAGAAGAGATCAAGGATGAGTTGAAGACCGTTCCTAAAAAAATTAAGCTAGGGGCTGGAGAAGATGAGGTTGAAGTCACAAGCAGAAAAGTAGAGCACAGCGAAAAACCAGTTATATTTGGAGGACCCCATAACGCCCCAGTTTCAGAAGAGATGATGACTAAGCTCAACCAAGCCTATGCTCAAGAACGATTAATAGACGTGCTACTGATGCCCGGTCAGGTTCAAAGCATAGAGGGTGCGATGGTAAGGGCTGAATCTGCTTTTGAAGTTCAAGCCGCCAGACGTTATGCAGAGTGCGCACGAAATGCCATAAGGAAAGCTGGAAGACCAAACATGGCCATAGTTGCTTGGGCCGGTGGCGTAACAAGCGTAAACGAAGTGGCTGCTAGCGATCCTGAAAATGGGCTTAGGAGGTTTGACCCCAGATGCGTAATATTCATGCCAGAATTAAAAATCGATGATTTAAATTTGTCAAAAGCTGCTCATTACTTAAGCTATGGTTGCCCAATCTATTGTGCTTTCTTGCCGCTTATAGGCGGGTTTGCCGGAGATCCTGCTGGAACAGCGATAGTCGCCACGGCTCACCAAATAGCCGCAAGAATTGTTTTTAAAGCAATCATAAACCATTTTGGGCCTCAGCATCTTCGCTATCATCAACAATCGAATCCCCAATCGATATTTATGAATAGCCTAGCTGGTCAAGCAGTATCAAAGCATTCAAGCTTAATAAGAGTAACCAGTGCAACGATTTCAGCTCGCCCATTCACCGAGCAAATCCATTACGAGGGTGCCGCCATAGCTTTAGCTTCAGTTACCTCTGGGAGTCATGTAGTTGGAGGCCCCAGACCTGCTAAAACGCTATTCTTGAACCACGTCTCTCCTTTGGATACTAGAGTGTATGCCAAAGTAGGCATTGCTGCAACTAAGATGAAGAGAGAGGATGCAAATGAGATAGTGAAGGAACTTATTAAAAAGTATCAAGACAAAATAGAATTTGATAAAGCTCCAGCAGGAAAGCCTTTTGAAGAATGCTATGATTTAGAAACTTTAACTCCAAAAAAAGAATACTTGGAATTATGCGATAAGGTTGAGAAGGAATTTAGGGATCTAGGAATTCCTATAGATTAGCTCTGGATAGAGCTTTTCTTCGCTTCTTCAATGTAATCGATTAAACTCCAACTTTCACGCTCTTCAAAGCTTAAACCAAGCTTTCCATAGAGGCTTTTGGCTACAAGCCTTTCAATTACTTTTGCTCCTGCGCCAAACAAGCCAATTAAGGCCTCATGGAACTCCTTAAGCCTATCGGGTATTTCTTCGCGTTTGATTCCATAGTTTCTTTCTATATGCCAATAAATCGCGTGCTTAACGCTCTCACCAAGCTTCAAAAAGCCTTCGTCTATTGATTCAAGCAGGACTTTATTGAAAGCCTTCCCGCCTTTATTAAACGCTTCTATTTCTCTCAAATTTTCTTCACCTTCTAAACTATAGGCGTAAGCTTTGGCAATGGATAGCCTTTTGAAACATCCATCTCTACGCCATAAAAGCATGTTCTAGGCTTTATTCCATAAAGCAACAAACATCCATGCTCCCTAGTTAAACGTAGATAAACATCAGCTATTGGGCTAAGCCTTACGGCTAAATTTCTAAGGCCAGCCTTAACGATGGCTATAGAGCTTAATCCGAACCTTCTAGTATAAGTTATGCCTAGGTTTAAAATTTTCTCGCATTGCCTTTCGCCATAAAGAGTTATAAGAGTATCAATACCTAATATCATAAGGCTTGGTTGGCCTGTCTCAGCTCTAAGCTCATCGCAAATCTTAATGAATTCGTATAAATCTTCATTCGAATCCTCGCCTTTCAAGATGATTACATTAGGCCAATCCTTAGGCTGTATGAAAGTCCTCGCCATAATTATCCTCAAGTAACGCCTCCACTCCTCATCAGTTCCGCCGTAAACCTGGCAATGTTTGTAGAATAGCGTGGGATCAACCCCACTAGAAGGAACGACCACCACGCTCCTACCTTGATACGCAAAGTTTACAGCTATAGGGGCCAAAAAAGATGATACTCAAGCGTAGAAACCTTCTCATCGATTTCTAAAAGCATTGATCCACCTTTAGGTATCCCTCCTTTAAGCACCTCATCAAAATCTTGGCTGCCAGTCGAGAATTTATTTGATGGGTCTTTAATTGGCTCGAATCTTTTAGGCTTCTCTATAGGATTAAGCTTAAATGGCAAAAAAGCTTTAAAGCCGTTTTTAAGCGTAAAGACTAAGCGCTTTTCTTTTAATTCAGTCCCCCTAAGCTTAATGATTTCCAAATCTCTTAATGGCCTTTCATTTAACTCGCTAGCTTTAAGTAGTATTAAACCATCAGCA
>JAWCQS010000105.1:0-4126 GCA_038869655.1 Bathyarchaeia archaeon
GACTAGATTAGCTTTGTTTCCTACTTTCAACCCATAGCCATTTAACCCGATTGCCTTTGCTGCATTTTTTGTTATCATATCGTATAGTTGTTCCATCTCTCCTATTGTAGTAGCCCAAAGCAGATGCGAGGCAAGGAACGCTACCTCAAGCATATTGTTACGCCCGTATGGATAATAGGCATCTGCTATATCATCTTGTCCTAAAGCCACGTTTACGCCCTCTCTTAACAGCTCTTTTACTCTGGCATGCAGAGGACCTGTATGAGGGTCGGAAACAATACTCATATTAGCTCGTTTAAGCAATGCGGTAAGCTTTCTGAAATAAGGGTCTGAATATGTTTCCATTGCTCTGGCATGACATGCCATAGTTCTTCCTATCCATCCCTCCTTAATTGCTTTGACAGCAAGCATCTCGGTAGTTCTTAAGTTTGGATCTCCAGCATCATCTGTAAGCATTGCTACGTCTTTATCATACTCCTTGGCAATTTCGAACATTCTTTCTATATGTTTATGCATATCCTCATCCGTGTACTCGATCCAAGGGATACCTCCAACTATGTCCGCGCCCATTTCGATCGCGCTCCTCACAAACTCCTCACTTCCTGGATCTCGTACCACTCCATCCTGAGGAAAAGCTACCACCTGCAGATCGATGACTTTCTCAAACTCTTCTTTGAGTTTGAGTAAGGCCTTTATTCCTTCAAGCTTAGCTTTAGTGTCCGTATCAACGAATGCTCGAAAGTGTAATAAGCCATGCTTTAAACCTAACATAATTGCTTTTTTAGCGTTTTCATATATCAATCCTTCATTATATTTCTCTTTAACCATGGAGGCGAGCTCGATCGCAGCCATCGCAGCACCCATTTTAGGTGTCTGATAAAGTTTTAGAGCATCTTCACCTATCATATGTAATGTATATACCTTACACATGTGCAGATGAGGGTTGGCAAAAGACTCAGTAACAAGGTTGCCCTTTGCGTCAAGCTCAATTATACCTTTATTAGCTTTAGTCGAAATTTCATCTATTTTTCCGTCCTTTATTCCTATGTTTACTAGCTTTTCTGGATAAACGCGGGTTCTAGAGTTTTTGATGAGTATATCAAATTCTTTGACCATCTAAAAACCTCAAAAATTATTAGAGGTAATGTATTTTTTAAGCTTTATTAAAGCTCATTATTAACTAACAACTCACAATAAGTATAACTGGTTATTATTCTCTCTAGCACAGCGTCACATTTTTGGCTTTTCAAATGGAAAGTTTAAAAGAATCCGTTTCCATTTATGAGAAAGAGGGAGAATGAATGGAACTTTTAGACTTAACTCAACCCACGAGTGTTTTAACGCCACCTTGGCCTACTTATGAGCCTCTTCAAGTAAAATTTTTCAAAAGGCTTGCTCCAAATGGTGCGAATGGGCAATTGATTACAACATCGAACCACGTGGGTACTCATTTAGACGGACCATTGCATTTTTGCACTCATGGAAAAGATATTGCATCAATTCCGCTTGAAGAGCTTTATGGTCCAGCGGTAGTTGTTGATCTATCGGATATTGCAGAAGATTATGGCATTTATACATCAAAAGACATCATCAAAAGGGTGGAAGTAAAAGAGAGGGACATATTAATCATTTACACTGGATATAGCCGTTATAGCTGGGATCAACCTGAAGCTGACGAGATACGATATATGTGTAAGCATCCAGGACCTACTATGGAATTCGCCGATTGGTGTAAGAAGATGAAACTCAAATGGATAGGCGTAGATTGCGGGAGTGCGGACCATCCTATGAACACAAAGATACGTGAGTGGATGCCGCATCTTGCAAAGGAATGTGATGAATACTTCCATAGAAAATTTGGTAAATCGCTTGAAGAAATTTTCCCACAAGCGCATTATCAGTTAATGCACACTCAACTTTTTCCATTGGGAATAATTCATGCCGAAAACCTTGGGGGAGATATAAACAAGATTTTGAACCAAAGGGTTACTATAGGTTGCTTTCCATGGAAGTTCATGGGTGGGGAATCGGCCTTCTGCAGAATTGTGGCATTTATCGAGTAAACCCTATCGGATTAAATGAATCCTTAACTCCAAGTTTATCTTTATATGGAAGAGACCGTTCCCATAACGTGCGCCATATCTCATACCTTAAAATTTCTTTTCGTTAACCATGGTAATGTTTGATGGCGTCTTCTCTTCAAAAGATGTTAGTTTTCAATGCTACATCCATCGGGCGAGCAGCCCATGAGAAACTTAAGAGAAGGTTTGAAGGTCGCGTACATAGCGTATTCAGGCGTACTTTCAATGTTTTCGATGGCGAAGAATTCATAAATGTAGCAAGAAGCGATGTCTACAGAAATCCCATCAATATCGTAACAAGCATTCCAGCATCTATTGGAATCACCTCACTTGGTATTAAAGAGGGAATGAATGCCATATTAGAAGAAGATAAGCTCGTCATTGGAAACATCTCAATAATTTTAAGGAATGCAGATATATGGATTCCAAAAAGAAAAGTTGAAAGCCCTCTTGGAATTAAAAGCGTAAGGAAAAATTTAGAAACGGCAAGATTTTACTTGAGTGGAAAAATCCAAGGACGGCTCTCTCTTTTATTATACTATCTTGAGGGAATTTCAACCGGCAAAGTGATCAGAATAACCGGCCTTATCGATGCTACTCGAGCAACTTTAGGCAATCTCTGTAGCCTTGTTGAAGCGATAAGATCCAGAAAATTGAACGAGATTCCAAAGTATGTAGATGGCGCTATTGGCTTAGGTCAGGGCTTAACGCCATCCATCGATGACTTACTCCTTGGGTTTGTGTCAGCTTCAAAGTGGTTAGTATTTTCCTTTGGCGGCGATGTAGAGTTAATTGAAGAGATGAACCGTCAGATCATCAAATCAACACTGAGGACAACTTCATTAAGTCGCCAAATGTTGAAGCTTGCATCCTTGGGTGAAGTGGACGAAAGGGTTGAAAGCTTCTATGAATCAATACTTACAGGAGATGAGCTCGGAGTAGAAAGTTCTATCGATAATGTATTGACAATCGGAAAAACTTCAGGTTCTGATATTTTGATTGGAGCTTTACTAGGATTCTATTGTGGTCTAAATTTAAAGCTCGTTTAGCGCATAAAATATCGCTAGTCTTATTGGTAGAACTAAACATGATGGTGTTTATGGTTGTGGCTGTGGTGATAATGAGACCCCGAAAGGCTTGAAGACATGTATTCGAAAGGTTGCAGGTACGATTTTACGTCATCAATGTAAATGGTTTCATCGAAAGACGGGAGCTTCTCTATTAAGCCGTACAAGCTCATGTGCGGAATAACGATTTTGGTTTTTTCAAATAAGAATGAATCTTCTCTACTGTTCAAAAGACTATCGATGCGCGTAGCGTCAAACCCAAAACCCAGTTCTTCTGGAATGATTTTTAATAGGTAACTCCGTAAGCGCTTCCTAAACTTCTTATGCTTCAGTTTAAGGAAATCTGGATTCAAGTACATAACGATTTGATAGAGTATTTTTAAAAAGAGATCTTTTGTTTCTAAACGATCATGAAGGGCTTCGGATATGAAAATATAAAGGAATTCTGAGCCCTCTTTCTTGAAGGATAGTATCCCGCTATACCATCCTTCAATGCCCTTATGCCCCCCTTCATAATATTTATCCACAAAACTTTCATTAACGAAGAAAAAGTAGGAATCTTTTACGATTATGATCTTATACTTTACACCTCCAACAATTTCCTTCATTTTCTCAATGTACGAACGAACTTCTTTGATCTTATGGAATTCCATGGTTTGATCCTATCACCTCAGTATTATAAAAGATTTATGAATTGTTCTTATATCTAGAATCTTTTTTCTTATCGAGTTAGATAAATAGTAGAAAAGATAACTTAGCTCTGAACAAAACTAAGCTCTAAGCATGTATAGTACATGATATAGGAATCCTTCATGCTCCTCGCAGCCAACTCAGGCTACCGCTTCTACGCTTTCAAGGTTGTAGCAGTTCAGCAAACCAAACGGAGCAAACTTTTTAATCTTTAAGGCTTTCTATAAGATTGAAAGATGAAGTTTTAAAAATGAAAGAAGCAATTTTCTATGAAAAGTTAGGGGATAA
>JAWCQS010000106.1:0-3428 GCA_038869655.1 Bathyarchaeia archaeon
TCTTCTTGCCCTTAACGCCTTTGACCGAGCCCTTTTCGATACATTTAATCATCCCAAAGAATCCTTTCTTTATTCTCTTATCTACAACCTCACTTTTTCAGCAACCGCTTTAACATTGCCTTTTCCTCTTTCTTCTTTTCTTTTCACTCATAAATGTAACCGCCTAAGGTTGAACACTACCTTGTTAAATATTAAATTCAAATCCCAACATAAAGAATCTTGGTGATTAAATGTTTAATAAAGATGAAGAAATGTTACAAGTTCTTAAGGAAATCAAGGCATTATTGGAGCCGAAGCCAGCGCCACGTCCACTGCCGCCTAAGGGACTCTGGAAGGAATTTATGGACTTCCTGTCCAAGTATAAAGTGATGGGTCTTACAGTGGCTTTCATTATGGGTGTCTACCTCGGTGCGCTTGTCCAATCACTTGTAAAGAACCTAATAATGCCAATAATAGGCTTAGCCATACCTGATCTAGGAAACCATTCAACTTTCAAGATCGCAATTCCACCCACAGTCCTGGATGCTCAGGGAAACCCGATAGACCCAAACTGGAGAGGACAGCTATTTGGCATTGGAGACTTCTTGGTGGCTCTGATAACGTTCATAATAGTGGCCTTTGTTATCTTTCTCATAGTGAAGATAACGAAAAAATGGGGCATAGAATGATTCCTTTTTAAATCCACAATTTTTATCTTTCATTTCATAGATATTTAGACAACCGCTCAAACCACATGATATTTTTAACGTATCTCAGTGTGGAAGTTTAGGTTTAAACTTCGGTTTAAATTCCCGGGATTTTTGTGACCAATAGGTATTTGTGCGATTTTTAAACCTCTAAATTTTTTGGGCCAAAGTTTTGTTCTAGAGGCAGTGAAACTTTCAAAAGTTAAGCCAACTGAGCAACCCCGAAACCTGTTGCTAGCTTTCTCACGATTTTTTAAATTTTAAGTTCAAATTTCTCTTGAAACATCTTTTCATAGCCTGACAAAGCCTCGCTTACCGTGAAAACTGTGTCTTAAGAAAGCTCGTAGCCGAGATGGGAGTAGTAGGTCATTCCTCGGGCATAACATTGAATGCCAAATCCTTCTGTTACGCTCTTGTAGAACTTGCTGCATAAAGTTTCTATAGCCTTTATTTTCTCCATAGGCGTCACGCCGAGGTGACAAGTTCCTACTCCGCGGCCAGCAGGCATAAACCTGTTTAGATAGAGTCTTGTAGCTCTAAGCCTTTTCTGCTAAATTCATGGTTTCTTCTAACTCGTTGAAGTTCTTAGCAATAGAAAATTCTCTTCGATAAAAGAGGTTGAATCAGCTATAGATAAGTGGATAAAGAGATTCAACTCTAATAAGATAGCATTAGTTTACAGAACTCTTAAATCTTTGAAAATAGGATTCCATTTTTCAAATTTTTCTTTCCGGGTTATAAAAAACGGTAAAAGTCTTATTAATAGCGAGTTTACACCATCATTTTTCAAGTATTTTATTTATTTTATTCTTGAGTATAACCTCTTGCTCTCTAATAAATTCTCTTCCAGTAAATTCTTTCCAAAGTTTTTTGATTAAACCCTTTTTTATATCTGCCAAAAAGGAATTCAACCTTCTTCTTATATGTTGCTCTAGGTTCGATTGCCCGTAATTTCTCCAAAATCTTTCCATGTCCAATTTTTCAAAAGAATCTATAATTATCGTTATTGCATCGAAGTGGTCTCTCATTCTCTCTGTCATTAGCTTCATTATTAAAATATCCTCTACTGGTGCAGCTTTCACGCCAACTTCTATTTTCCTATTTTCCTCAAAATAAGGCTTTATGGTGGTTTCTACTGCCTTTTTGAATACGTCTTCCAGCAATACATATTCTAAGCCTGTGCTCCAGTCGATTACTTTATCTACGGAGATGTGAAGCTCAATAGATTCTTTATTTATTTTCTTGCCACCTTTTACTCCATATTCCGTCTTTTCAAAGCTGTACTTTAACGAATCAAAAACTCCACGCAATGCCGTTAAATCTTTCCTTTTTGTAATGAAATCGATATCTTTTGTAAATCTCCAGCTTCTTTCGTTAGTAAAGGCTCTTACAGCATATCCCCCTATCAAAATAAGGTTTATTCCATATTCCTTTGCATCTTTACAAATTCTTTCTAAATCCTTTAAGCTAACTTCTTCTATCCTACTTTCATTTCTTTGCAAGCTTAACACCAAAATCATCTAAAACTTTTCTTATAGCTTCTCTTGGCAGCAATACTTTAAGCCCCCATTTTTCGCTTAATGATTTGTAACCTTCTAGCATTTCAGTCATTTCCCTCAATTCTTCCTTCTCGCTTGAAGTTAAGAGAGCTTGATGCACAAGCTTATTTCTTAATTCCCTAAGTCTTGAATATAGTATATCATCCATGGGAAAAATTTCGCTACTTTTTCCCTTCACATTTTTCTTCACTTCTTCGATAACTTCTTCTTTTATCAGGGGTTTAATGGATTCAAAGTTTATGGCGTCAAGTAAAAATCCAAACCTTCTTGAGATCCCAAGTTTTTCCGCAAGAGTTATTATTCCATTCTCTCCAAACCATTTCAGTTCGTTCTTTTTTCGCAAAATAATTGCAGTCGCCTCTATCATGCTAGTTTGAGTTTGTCTTTCTAAAAGCTCAATTAAAAGAAACTCTGGTCTTTCTATATAATAACCTTCTTTAGTTTTTGCTCTTATCAAATCGATTGGAAAGATGGAGTGAAGAAGCTTAACATAATTGCTTATCTTCCTTTTTTCTATTACATCGCTAATAAACACTCTAGTTTGTTCATCTGTAAGAAAAGCTATCCATTTACCCTCATCTCCCGGCTTAACTTTTATTTCAAAAACTTTTGGTGGAAACATGTAGCGATGGTAATAATAAGCGGCATGGCTTCCCGTCAGTGCATAAGAAAGTTTTTCGTTTATAAGAAGAAACTTTTCGATCAAACTTTGCTTTCCAATTTTTTCCTTTTCTACTAAGGAATAGATTCCGATCACAAAGCCTATGTCATCTGGCGAAATTAGCCTGTAAACCCTTGCTCTATAATCCGTTTCGCTTCTCTCTTTGTTCACAAAACCCCTTTTTTCAAGCTCCCAAAGAATTTTAACACTCATTACTTTGCTTATGCCTAGCTCTTTCACCACTTCTTTAAAGGTAAAGGGTTTATTCTCATATCTAGCCCATAGACTGTTGTAATATTTTTTCAACCATTCTGGCATTTTCTTACTCATAAAATCACGATGAATAGATCATATTATATTACTAAATTAGGTAAACTAATTTAAATAGTTTACCAACTCTGTTCATTTTCAGAGTCCTTGGCATAGAAGAAAACGTGCAAAACTCCAAGATCAACAATCAGAAGATCGAACCGATATCCCCGTTCCTAAATCACCACCGAAACTCCCTCTCCTACTTCATCC
>JAWCQS010000106.1:3438-4023 GCA_038869655.1 Bathyarchaeia archaeon
GAATAATGGAATATCAAAGGTTTTTAACTCAAAGCTTCGCTTATAGTATTAATACCAATTAGCCTTTCTATTAACTTTGACATGCTTAAACCGCTTTCTTTAGCTAATTGCTTTAGCTTTTCATGCAACTGTTTTGGAACAATTTTAATGCTATTTCTAAAGTGAAAAATCCATTTGAAGGTTTAACTAATTTTGACGGGCTTTAGAGACGCCACAGCCTAGCGAATGGCACTCTCCTTTTATCCCTTTTTAGAGAGCTCTAAGGCAAACTTGGCTATTTTACTGTAAGCTTCAGAAATTTTCTGGGATTCATCCAGTAGTGCGGGGGGTGGGATTCGAACCCACGGAGGCCTACGCCACGGGATAACTCATCCGCGCTTTTTAGGTCTTGAGTGTAGCGCGCATGGCTAAACGCGTCCCGCCCATTTGACCTTTAGAGACGCTACTAGGCGTTGGCTCTGGTACCCCCGCTTCACTAAGTCCATTAGTCCAAGTAGGAAATTAAAATTTATCCAAGATAAAAGTTTAACCTAGGGCATTAACGATCCCCCTTGCTTGCTCGAAGAGCTTTTTAAACTCCTCCAA
>JAWCQS010000107.1:0-4021 GCA_038869655.1 Bathyarchaeia archaeon
TGTCCGTGAATACGAAACGGATAGAAACAATATTCGATGTTGGGCAAGCCTTCGATGGATCATCGGTGACGGGATATAGACCTATTGAAGAATCGGATCTCGTTCTTCATCCAGATCCATCTACTTTTGCAGTGATTCCTTGGAGGAAGGAAGAGAAAAGTAGCTGTCGCTTCATATGCGATGTTTATACTCCGGAAAATAAGAGGTTTGAAGGTGATCCACGGTACATCCTTGAAAAAGCTCTAGGAAGGTGCCATGAAGAAGGTGTTGTATTTAAGTGCGCCCCCGAAATGGAATTCTTTATCCTTAGAGAAGAACGTGGAACAACTCCAACACCCATCGATATAGGCGGATATTTTGATATTCATCCTGGAGATCTGACAGAGGACCTTAGACGAGAGATAGCCGATGAAGCCGAGGCCTTTGGAATAGACATTGAAATTGCCCATCATGAAGTAGCTTTAGGCCAAAACGAAATTGATTTTAAGTATGATGAAGCCATTGAAACTGCCGATCGCACTGTAACGATGAAAATCGTAGTAAAGAATGCGGCTAGCAGGAGTGGATATATAGCCACTTTTATGCCTAAACCTTTTTATGGCGTAAATGGCTCAGGGATGCATGTTCACCAGAGCCTTTGGTCTCTGAATGGTAAAAACCTCTTTTACGATGAGAATGAAAGTCAGGGATATTTGTCTGATACAGCTCTACATTTTATAGGAGGACAACTAGCTTATGGAAGAGAAATGTGCGCTGTTTTAGCTTCTTGGCCAAATTCCTATAAACGTCTAGTGCCTGGATACGAGGCCCCAGTCTATATCGCATGGGGTTATAGGAACAGATCACCATTAATAAGAGTACCAAACTTTGGAGGAAAGCCTAAAGCTGCCAGAGTTGAAATTCGATGCCCTGATCCAGCAGGAAATCCTTATCTTCAATTTGCTGCTCTCTGCATGGCTGGATTGGAAGGAATAAAAAGCAAAATCAAGCCTCCAGAACCTATGGATTTAAACGTGTATAGTTTAAGCTATGAGGAACGAAAGAAGCTTGGGATAACTTCGTTACCAGAATCTTTGAAAGAGGCTTTGGATGAGCTTGAGAAAAGCGAATTGATGAAACGAACATTGGGCAACGTTCTCTTCGAAAACTTTGTTCGTGAAAAACGCAGAGAATGGGATCTATACAGAGCCCAAGTGACAGATTGGGAAATTGAACGATACCTGAGAAAGCTTTAATAAAACCCTTTCGTTCTCTTCAATAAAGGAGTTAAAGCTAATGAGTGACTTATTGTTAATCCTTATAGCTGTGATTGTGGTAAGTCTGATAGCCTTCACGGGTATTCTATTCGCCGGTCTTAAGGATGCTTTCCTTAAGCGTATTTTGATGGCTCTAGTGGGATTTGCTTCTGGGTCGCTAATAGGGGGGGCCTTCTTTCATCTGCTACCAGAAGCATTGGAGGAGGTTGGCCAAGGTATTTGGCAATATGCCGTAATCGGAATCGTCTTTTTCTTCATCATGGAAAAGTTTCTATATTGGCGCCATTGCCATAACGGAAAATGTCCTACTCATATGTTCGCTTACCTAAATCTGATTGGAGATGGGATGCACAATTTTATCGATGGTATGGTAATAGCCGCCAGTTTTCTTGTCTCATACCCTTTAGGATTTGCAACAACCTTGGCTGTGGTCTTTCATGAAATTCCTCAAGAAATTGGCGACTTCGGCATCCTTCTGTACGGTGGTTTTAGGAAGGAGAAAGCTCTAATGTATAATTTCTTTTCAGCTCTCACCGCAGTTTTAGGTGCTCTTATGGCTTACTATTTAGCCTCTTACATCGAGGGTGTGAAGCAGTTTCTAGTTCCCTTTACTGCAGGAGGCTTCATCTACATAGCAGCAACAGATCTCATGCCAGAACTCCACAAAAGAACTCGAGTTGGTGATTCATTAGTTCAACTCTTAACGATTTTAACTGGAATAGGACTGATGTTAGCCCTTAAGGTTCTATTAGCATAGCAATCATTCCTAGAAGAACTTGAAACCAAATTTGGCACGTACTAAGTAATTTGAAAATCTCTAGAAAGTTTGATGCCCTAGTAATCGGCTAGGGCTCTGGAATAATAGTCGCTTCAAACGCAATTACCTAAGCCTTGATACGGCAGTAGTCGAATCGAGTTCAATAAGGGCTTATTTAAATCGCGAGCGCATTTCTTCAAAAAATGAGTTGCCCAAATTCGTATTTATTCCCCCGCTCCAGTTAGAACCATATTTGGCATTAATCGATCATAAGCTTTTTTAATGCTTTCAAAATCTGGATTCAAGTACTGCTCAGTGGTCAAAATGTTCCTATGGCCTAAAATCTTTTGGAGATAAAGGATTCCAATTTTTTGGATCAGAACTCTTTTTTTACTGCTCTTTTTAAGGTGTTCTTGATTTAAGAGCCACTCATCGAGCTTGTTTTCGATCAGCCAATCGAGATCGGAGCAATCAAGCTTTTCAAAATCCCTTTTTGCGAAAGCAATTACGAAGTTCATGAAGGATCACACAATATGAATATACGGAATTCCGTAAATCCGTAAATCCGTAACCCCCTATCTTTTTATAATCAGTAGTTCGGCTTTTTTTAGCGTAGTGCTAGGACTAGCTTTCTTTTCTTTCATCTTAATCTTTTCTTCTTCAAGGATTAAAAGGATTATGAAGGTGATAAACAAATCGTAAGTGAAAAAAAGGTCATAAGTAAGTAAGATATAGGCCAAAGATTCCAACGGGTTGGAAAATCAGTTTTACCATTAAGATGAGAACCTTAGAGTCTAGGCCTAAAGCGAAATACCGAAGTTAGTTCTCTAACCTTTTCTTTTTATCCAAATTCATTACATACGTAATACTAGTATTACAAGTATTACTTGTATGAAAAGTATTCACCCCTTCCCTAGCCACCATACAAGCCTTTAAAATAGGACTTATCTCTAAACTCCATATCTTAAATGAAAAGACTTAATGGAAGCCCATTCTTCATCAGAAAGCTCACGAAATTCCATAAGAAAGCTTATTCTAAGCAAGGCTTAAATAGTTTGGAGATGAGTTCATAATTCTTATTCAGCCTAAAAAGTTTGCTGGAATTGCGCCTCATGGATAATGCCAGCATTCAATCAAATCATAGACGTATGAAAGTTTTTCTCTTCCATATCTGATAAAGGGCTTAGTTAAGTGTCTGTGGGCTCTAGGAGGAGGTAAGTATAGGCCTTCCTTTATTCCTCTATCGATTTTGACTTTAATTTTTTCTCTATCTATACTCAAAATTTTGCATTTCTTACACCTGAAGCCCTGATTTTTTCCAGCCGACTCCATTCTTTTACCGCATTTTGGGCAAATTGGGTTTTTGAGAACGTATCCCTCAGAAAGCTCAACTATTCTTATTTTTTCAAGGTTTATGGTTCTCAAATATTTTTTAGAAGCTCTCCGAACTCCTCCATAAACCTCGACTAAGTCTCCAGCTATAAGTTTTTTTATAATTTCCCTAAAGTTTCCAGTCGGCTCGTATGCCGCACAGTTTATCTTACCTGTTTTATCGCTTATTGTGAAGATCACATGCCCGCCTTTTAACGTTTCAGGATAAGAGGCAACAACAGCGTTTACTATAACTGGTCTAAAGGGTTTAATCATGCTTATGCTTTCAACTTTGGTAAGATGCGCATCTGTACCTTGATTTGTCCTGAAGATAGCCCATCTTTCAACATCTTCATAAGCCTTGATGAGTTCATTAGCCTTAAGCAAAACCTCTGGGCTTTCACCCCTGATTCCATAAAGGATTGGATCGTGGCCATGGGGAGTCAGCAACATTCTTCCAGTTTCAGGATCATAGTTGTTGAACGTGAAAGGATGAGTTTTAGCATCCATATTTACTACAGATTCAAAATCTATTTTTCTTTTGGTTCCAATGTTTTCAGGAGTCCTATATGCGATTAATTCAAAGGTATAGTCATCCTGAAGCTTTTCTCCCACAGCTCCCAATGCTCCAATTAAG
>JAWCQS010000108.1:0-4015 GCA_038869655.1 Bathyarchaeia archaeon
TAGAATTCTTCAATTCATGCCCGAAGTTATGCTATGCTATAAACCAGTACCAGTCCCTCATATTAAGAGAGAAAAAATCGCGCATAGGCTTTCTGAAAAGCTTTGTAAGGAAGTGGCTCCAACTCCTGAAGGGATCGTCTACGCTGCTCGAGATGACGTAGTTGAAGCGCTTTCAAAGACCAAGATTGGAATCACTGGAGCCAACGCCATAGCAGCCCAAGAAGGAGCAATTTCTTTTTGTTTCGATCAAATGAACATTACTAGAGTGACTCATTTGCCAACTCATATAGCGATTGCTGGCATAGAAAAACTTGTACCTACGATGCTTGATGCTATGAAAGTCGTATATCTCCTCTCCTTCTATGAAGGCGGAACAGGCGCTCAGTGCTATCTAACGATCAGAGGACCAAGCTTGAGCGCCGATGTGGAGCGCCAACTCGTTCCTGGAGTTTACGGAGCGAAAGATGTTCATTTGGTTTTATTGGATAATGGTAGAAAACAAATGATCGAAGAAGGTTTCGAACAAGCCTTATATTGCATAAGATGTTTTGCTTGCGCTAATTACTGTCCAATTCATGAAGTCCTTGGTCCTGGAGCTGGTTTTGGTTGTGAAACTCCAGGCTTTGGTTATAAGGGCTATTGCGGAGGGCAAGGCATTATACTAACAGCTTTTACACAAGGAGTAGAGAAAGCTATTGATTCGGGGCTCTATCTTTGTACACTTTGCGAATCTTGTGTGAAGCATTGTCCTTTAGAAATAGAGGCCCCAAGGATGATAAAAAAACTTCGTAAGAAAGTGGCCAAAGAACTTGGAGGGGAAGTTTAAAGCATGAAAGAGGAGTTAAGAGTTGATCATCTCCCTAAGCCTTATGCACAGATGGTGAATTCGATTAGGCTATACGGTAATCCTTTCGATACTTCTAACGAAGAAAGGAATAAACTTCTTGTGGAAACGAAGAAAAGGGGAAAATTGCTCTATTACACTGGATGCATGGCTTCGATTAGGTACAAAAAAGTAGCCGAATTAACTGCGAGGGTTCTATCAAAGCTTGGATACGACTTCGCTATGCTTGGAGGCGATGAGATATGCTGCGGAGGAATCCTTTCCATGCTTGGTTTAGAGGATGAGTTTAAAGAAGTTGCAAAATCAAACCTAAAAAGGATTCAGAAATCCCAAGCGAAAAAGGTGATTACCGCTTGTCCAATGTGCTTAAAAACCATGAGGTACGATTATGAAGAGCTCGGCATGAAAGCTCCTTTCGAAGTCATGCACATATCGGAGCTCATAGCTAAAGCTATAAAAAAGGGGTTAAAGTTCAAGAATAGCGTAAGTATAAAGGCTTTGTACCATGATCCATGCCATCTTGGGAGGGCATGCGGAATCTACGAGGAACCAAGGGAGATATTGAAAAAGATTACTGGATTAAATTATCTGGAGATTCCTTTTTTCAATAAAGAAGAATCCCTTTGTTGCGGGGGCTTCCTTAGGCCTGCGTTTCCAAACCTAGCGACAGCAATCAACGAACTTGTATTCTTGGAGACGAAGGAATTGAATATAGATTCCATCGTAACTTCGTGTCCTACATGTCTCCACAACTTTTCAGTCATAGCTCCTGAGTTCAACCTTCAAGTGTACGAGTTGACAGAGTTGATTGCTGTAGCCATTGGAATAGTGAGATTGGAAGAGATAAAGAAGTTTTAAACTAAGGTGAGGCCTATGGTTAAGGTAGAAGGTTATGAGTTTCCAGAAGAGCTTTACTATTCAGAGAGGCATCTTTGGTTTAAGAAAGAAACTGATGGAACTCTAACGATAGGATTAGACGATTTGGGGCAAAAACTCCTCGGGAACGCAACTTTTGTACGTTTGATGAAAGAGGGAACTCAGCTTACGCCAGAAAAATATTTTGGAACTATAGAATCGCTGAAATGGATAGAGAGATTAAGATCTCCCATAACAGGCATAATCGTAAAATCTAACGATGAAGTGAAGCAAAAGCCGAGTTTGGTCAACGAAGACCCTTATGGAGCCGGATGGCTGGTAAAGGTTAAACCAACTGGTGATCTGGATAAAGAATTGTCAAAACTCATCCATGGAGACTCATTGAAAAAATGGGTAGAAAATGAAATCTGGGAAAAATTGAAGAAAAGATGAGTCTTGGTGGCTCGCTTGAACGATGAATGGCGCTTCATCGATCTCGGCTTAATGGATTCTTTCGACACTCAGGCCATCTATGAAGCTGTTGGCATAGCAAGGAGCAAAAATCTAGTACCCGACACGCTCATCCTTTGCCAACCATCTTATAAAATCGTTTGTCTAGGATACCATCAAGAAGTTAAAAAAGAAATAGACTTAGATTATTGTTTGAAAAGCAGAATACCCATAGTGAGGAGAATGCTCGGAGGAGGAGCCGTAATCTTAGATAGCAATCAACAGTTCTATCAAATAATAGCTCATAGAAGTAATCCATCAATCCCGTATAGAGTAGAAAAAGCTTATGAGAAGCTACTCAAGGCCGTTGTGCTTGCGCTTCAAAAGCTTAGGATTCAGGCTGAGTACAGCGCGATAAACGATGTACATGTGAATGGAAGAAAGATTTCTGGGAACGGAGCTACTGTTTTAGATGAAGTCTTGATTCTTACAGGAAACCTCATACTGGATTTCGATTACAAAACCATGTGCAATGTACTCAAAGTTCCTTCTGAGAAGTTCAAGGATAAACTGGCCAAAAGCCTGAAAGAAAGAGTTACAACAGTGAAGGATGAGATAGGGTTTGTGCCATCTATAGAAAAGATCAAAGAGATACTTAAAGAGAGCTTTGAGGAAGTTCTATCTACCAAGCTTGAAAAAGGAGAGCTGGTAGACGAGGAGAGAGAGTTGCTTGAAAAGCTAAGGAAAAAGTATAGATCCAATGAATGGCTTTTCGAGATTGAAAACAGTCATCGGAATTTAATGGAAAAAAGAGGCGTCAAGATATCTGGAAACTTGAGGATAGTGGAGGCGCGCTATAAAGCTAAAGGAGGGTTGATTAGAGTTTTGTTGGATATAGCTGACGAAACGATAACCGATATAATGATAAGCGGGGATTTTTGGTTCTATCCAAAGGAAAAGTTGACTTGGCTTGAAAGGACTTTAAGAGGGGTCAGACTCGATGAAAAAATCCTATATGAGAGGATAAAAAATTTTTATATCGAAGAAAACATTGAAAGCCCTGGAACCACTATAACGGATTTTGTCTCATCCATAATGTTGGCATCTAAAGATTTTGGGGACTAAGCCAAATGGAGAACAAGAAAAAGCCCATAGTGGACATGGATGAATTGAGCCCAAACTTCGCCCTCGAAATCGTAAAGGCTGGTGAAGAAAACCCATTAAATTGCTTTCAATGCGGAGAATGCGTAGCAGATTGCCCAGTTAGCCTGATAGAGGGAAGCTACAACCCAAGAAAAATCCTTCGATTTATAAGCCTCGGTATGCGCAGAACGGTACTTACCAGCGACTTCATCTGGCTATGCTCCTTATGCCATCTATGCCACGAGCGTTGTCCTCAAGGCGTATACGTCCCAGAGATAATGAATACTCTAAGAAATCTGGCTGTTAAAGAGGGCTACATCCATCCGGCCTTTAAAAAATTGCTCCTCATCATAAAGGAGCATGGACGCATATACGAGATAGACGATTTAGTCAACTCTGAGCGAGAAGCGTTAGGTTTGCCATCGCTCAATAAAGAAACCAATGAGATCAGAAAAATTTTCGACAAGGCTAGAATGAGCATAAGACAAAGCCATGGAGAAGCTTAATTGGAATATGCACTTTTTTTAGGATGTACTTCGCCAGTTAGAGCTCAGAACTATGAGCTGGCTACAAGAAAAGTGGCGAATGCTTTAGGGATAAAGCTCATAGACTTGGGTTTCTTATGCTGCGGATACCCCATGGAATCCATAGACCGAAAAACGGCTTTATTGATGGCTTCAAGAAATTTGGCTCTCTCCGAGAAAAACGGGTTAAACATAGCCA
>JAWCQS010000109.1:0-4013 GCA_038869655.1 Bathyarchaeia archaeon
TCTGCAGACTTGCCCAAGCTTAAATACATCTAAAGGATAAACCGGAAAATTAGAGTTAATTTGCTAAGATCCTTAAGCTCAAAAGCAGTTTGCCATGCTTGAATACACTTGAGTGCTTAACTATTTCTAAAATCATGCTAAAAGTTGCAGAAAATAGACTTAAAAAGATTTATAAACCTTTCATAAAATACAAATACGTACTTAGGAGAGGATACCATGCGTGATTTAAAGTCTTTTATCAAAGCGTTAGAAGAGCGTAACGAGCTCGCTAGGATAAAAAAGCCTGTGAGCACAAAGTTTGAGATAGGCTCTCTTGCTAGAAAATCTGAAATTCAAAACGGTCCGGCTTTGCTTTTTGAAAACCCTAAAGGCTATGAGGTTCCAGTGGTCGTTGGAATCTTGAGCACTGTCGAAAGGATGGCTTTAGGGATCAAAGCCTCAAAGGAACAGTTTATAGAAAGAATAGCCAACGCTATGGAAAACCCGATAAAGCCTAGATTAACCAAGCATAGTCCAGTAAAGGACAGAGTTTTTGAGGATAACATTGATCTGTTAAAAATCTTGCCAATTCCTACTCATTCTGAGCTCGATGGGGGACCTTTTATAAGCGGAGGGGTAGTCTTTTCAAAGGATCCTGTGAGTGGGAGGCAAAACCTTTCTTACAATAGAATGCACGTAAAAGGCCCTAAAAAGCTTGGAATAGACATAGACCCATGGAGGCATTTAAAGGAATTTTATGATAGCGCGAGCGGAAAGCCATTGGAAATAGCGATTTGCATAGGGCTTCCACCGGCCGTAGAGCTAGCGGCTGCAGCGCGTGTGCCTTACGATGAAATCGAGATGGCTGGAGCCTTGTTAGGCGAGCCTATAGAAATGATCGAGTGTGATCATGTGGGCATTCAGGTTCCAGCTTGCACCGAGGTACTAATCGAAGGAAGCATAGTTCCAAAAATAGAGAGAGAGGGGCCGTTCGCGGAGTTTACGGGCTACTATGGCTCAGGAAATCATCCGATAGTAGAGGTCAAAGCCATCTCGCGTAGAAACGATGCGATTTATCGCACGATAGCGGGCTCATCGCTGGAGCACGTTTTACTGGGGAATGTTGTTACGAGAGACCCATTGCTTTATAGGTTCGTGAAGCACGTATGCGCCGGAGTGAAGGCTGTCCATCATCCACCGCACTGTTCAGGCTTTCATGCGATCGTGTCGATCAAAAAAACAAAAGAAGGTGAGGCGAAAAACGTCATATTCGCTGCGCTTACGAGCCATGTAAACGTAAAGCATGTTATAGTTGTGGATGAGGATATAGACATTTTCGATCCTAAAGATGTTGAGTGGGCAATAGCTAATAGGGTTCAGGGTGATGAAGACATAGTGATCATTCCAAAAGCTTTAGGCCATACTTTAGATAAATCCAGCAAAGAAGGAATTACGGCGAAAGTTGGAATAGACGCTACGATTCCTTTGAATAGAAAGGAAGATTTCGTTAGAGTGAAGTATTGGAATCTTGATAAAATCGATCTGAAGGATTATCTATAAATTTTTCTTTTTCATGAAACAAAGTTTCTATAAAAATCAGTATTCGTTCTCCTTTATCGATTAAAACTAAGAGGCAAGAGAATTTGAATAAAAAGTTGTTGATAGCTGACCCGAAAGTATGCTCAGGCTGTAGAATTTGTGAGTTGATTTGCTCTTTTCATCATGAAGGCGTTTTTAATCCTTCAAAATCAAGAGTTAGAGTGGTTCGCATCGAGCCCCCAGCTTACGATTTTCCAGTAGCCTGCAAACAATGTGGCAAGCCCCCTTGTAAGAGCGCTTGCCCAGTAAACGCTATAAAAAAGAATTATAATGGAATACTATACGTAGATGATGAAGCGTGTATAGGGTGCGACGCATGCGCTCAGGCTTGTCCCTTCGGAGCCATCGGTCTCGATCCAGAGAGAGGAATCGCCATGATGTGCGATTCATGTGGAGAGTGTGTGAAACGTTGTCCTCCAAGAACGTTAAGATTGCTCAGTCCTGAAGCAATTGCGGATCAAAGAGCAGTTCTCTATGCCAAAAGACTAACCTTTTCGATCGCCAAATAGGAGGAATGTTTTAATGATGAAAGGCTATGCTGGAAAAATTCTTCATGTAGAGCTGTCGGATAAAAAAGTGTTTTCAGAAGAACTTAAGCCAGAAATGGCAAAAAACTTTATCGGTGGAAGAGGTTTTGCGGCCAAAATACTTTATGAAAACGTCAAGCCTAACATTGATCCTCTAAGCCCCGACAATCTTTTACTGTTTGGCACCGGTCCGCTCAATGGAACGCTTGCGCCTGGAAGCGGCAGAACTCATATTTCTTCTAGATCACCTCAAACCCGATTAATTGGATGGGCAAACGTTGGGGGGCATTTTTCTCCAGCCTTAAAGCAAGCTGGGTTTGATCTGGTAATAGTGAAAGGTAAATCTGAAAAACCAGTTTATTTGAGCATAATCGATGGAAATGTCGAGATAAAAGAAGCTTCGCACATTTGGGGGAAAGGAGCTCTGGAAACTGGCAAAATCATTATAGACGAAGTTGGGAATTATAATTTGGAAGTTCTTTCGATTGGACAAGCTGGAGAGAACTTAGTAAAGTTCGCGGCAGTGCTTTCGGTAGGAAGACTAACTGGAAAGGCAGCTGGAAGAACTGGCATGGGAGCCGTAATGGGCTCTAAAAGACTAAAAGCGATAGCGGCTTATGGAGAGAAGGATATTGAAGTTGCCAATCCGAAAGAATTCATGAAGGCTGTGGATGAAACTGTTGAGATTTTAAAAAAACATCCAGCCTCCATGGTAACGGCTCCATCTTTAGGAACAGCTTTTCTTGTAAAAGCGCTAGGATTTAAAGGTTCTTTGGTAACTTGGAATTTTCAAAAAGGGAAATTCGAGTACGAGGATGAAATAAGCGGTGAAAGGATGCGCGAGAGGTATTTATGGAAAGCTCAAGCATGCTTCTGTTGCCCCCAAAGATGCACTAGGTATGTCGTTGTCGACGAGGGGCCTTTTGCTGGATATTCTGGAAAAGGTCCTGAGTTTGAAACTTTGGCAATGCTAGGCTCAAACATTGGAGTTGGAAAGCTTGACGCTATTATAGGACTGAATGGCTTATTCGATGAATATGGAATCGATACGATTTCAGGAGGAAATGCTATAGCCTTTGCCATGGAATGCTATGAAAAAGGAATTTTGACAAAAGAAGATTTAGATGGCTTAAAGCTTGAGTGGGGAAACGTAGAGGCTACACTTAAGCTTGTAGAAATGATTGTTAAGCGGGAAGGGATAGGAAACGTACTTGCTGAAGGAGTTAAGAAAGCATCCGAAATAATAGGCAAAGGCTCAGAAAAATACGCTATGCATACAAAAGGTCTTGAGCATATAGGCGGAGATCCTCGTGGGCAAACTGGATTTACGCTAGGATACGTTACATGCAACAGGGGAGCGGACCATTTAGGAGCTTTGCCGGTTTTTGAATACCTCGGAACTCCTGAAGAAGCCAAACTTTTGTTTGGATCTGAGGAAGCAGCTGATAGGTTTGGAGTGGAAGGAAAAGGGAAATTGGTAAAATGGCAAGAAGAGTTGATGGCAATAGAGGATTCGCTAGTGATTTGTAAGCCCGTCTATTCCCACTTTGCTAATTCTTTTCAAAAAATCCTTTCCCTTGGCTTTCCTATGCAAGCAAGGCTCTTCTCAGCCGCGACAGGGATCGCAATGGATGAGGAAGAAATTCGTACTGTTGGTGAACGTATTTTTAACCTTGAAAGGGTCTATAACGTAAGAATAGGCGTAACTAGAAAAGATGATAGCCTTCCAGAAAGGTTTTTAAAGGAGCCTTTAAGCGAGGGGGGTTCAAAAGGGCACGTAGTAAACCTTGAACCCATGCTAAATGAGTATTATGAAGCTAGAGGCTGGGATATTGAAACAGGAATTCCTTCAAAAGCTACATTGGAAAGACTTGGACTTGGAGAGATTAAATCAAATTAATGAAAAAT
>JAWCQS010000110.1:0-4010 GCA_038869655.1 Bathyarchaeia archaeon
CAAAAATGTTCGCCACTCAAAATTCTACCTCTTGGTTCCTCTAAGCAATTCTAAAGCTTTATCCAAAAAGCGATTGCGCTTTCTCTGATGTTCTTTTAAGAACTTCACAACATACTCTGAGACTTCGCATTTACATTCTCCACAAAGTCTTTTTCCTCCTAGGCATTCCTCATATATCTTTCTAACTTTTTCATCGTCTTCTATGAAGTGGAACATAGCGATTTCATAATTAACGCATTTTTCTGGCTCTCCACCCAAGGACCTCTGTAACTCTGTAGTCTCCCTACCTCCAGTTAAACAATTCATCACTTTTTTCCTCGCATATTCAGGATCATCAGTTAAAAGGATGTAGCTCATAGGGTCCCTCTTACTCATCTTAGACTTACCAGTAAGCGACCTAATGAGTTTATGGTAAGTGGCTCCAGGAAGTATAAAATTGAACTGCTCTTTGTACTTATCCGCTATATCTCGAGTCAGCCTTATATGCGGATCTTGGTCAGCGCCTACTGGAACTATGACTGGTTTAGGTCCCCCAAATTCTTTTAATTGGGGAAGGAGTATATCCGCTACTTGAACCAAAGCTGAAAAATATAGACCGAAAGGCTTCTCGCCATATATGGCTTCCATCATATTGTACGTTACCCCTCTTGAAAATATCATCGCCATGCTCAATACTTTAATTTCGGAGGATTGTCTGTAAACGTAAGCTTTTTTTGGATCCAATCCTAAAGCCAAAAGGTCTGCAACGTTTCCTGTAGCGATTTCAAACGATTTCTCCAAGGGGATTCCGTTGTCGGCATAAGCCTCTATATCGGCTATGCAGTAAAACGCTCTAGCTTTTTTTGAGAGCTTTTGAAAATGAATTATCTCTTCAGCCGTCATTTTAGTTCCAAGATGAAACTCTCCAGTGGGCTTGATACCAGACATAACGGCGAATCCTTGATCGCTTTGAATAGCCTTTAAAATTTTATCAAGATCTCTATGACCAAAGATTATTTTTCTTCTAAAGTATCGGTTCGGGTATGGAATTTTTTTTAATATCGGTTCTATCGGTTCTATTCCAAATAGGCTGAATAGTTTTGAATAATCCTCTATATCCTCTATGCTCCACGGATCCATAATGGCCTTTCTTTCCATCACTGCCTCCTCCTTAAGGATTACGGATACCGAAAGATAAGGTTTTATTCACAACCTCTAAAAGCCTTTTTTATAAACAAATCGTAGGAAAAGAATTGTCACCTCAGCTCTAATAATCTATTGAACACTTTCGCTTTAAGGTTTTTCAAAACGGATGCCTCACCCTCTAAACCCTTAAACAACACACGAATGCCATCCTTACTCCTGCTTAAGCAATTCGGGCTTATTTTTAATAGAACTAGTGATTTAATTTTAAAAGTTTGGATACCCACACATTTTTATCGTTGCTTTTTCTATTATCTAAGTACATGCCACCTCAATCCTGGCCTTAAAAGATTTAGGTCTTTCGTTTGCGGGTGATAAACTTGGCTGAAGGAAAAATCATGAAACTCAGAGCCAAGGAATTTGAAATTCTTAAAGCTCTGGACAAGTTGGGGGGAAGATGCGGATCCGAGGAATTGAAAAAAGAAACTCAACTTGAAGAAGCCTCCATAATGCGAATCGCACTATCGCTTTCAAGCAAAAATTTGATTTCCATTAAAGAAGAAGAAGTAAAGGCCATAGAATTGAATGATGAAGGAAAGCTCTATGCAAGACTCGGCTTACCTGAAAGGAGATTGGTTAAGGCTTTATTAAAAATTGGCGGTAAAGCTTCATTGAAAGAAGCTGCGCTGAAGTCCGGTTTAGAGGAAAGCTTCTTACCCATAGTTTTAGGATGGATAAAAAGAAAAGATTTGGCTGAAATAAAAAAGCAAGATGATGAGATTTTTCTTGAAGCCAAAGGATTCCAAGAAATCGATTCTGATGAAGAACTTTTGAAACTGATAGATCAGAGAGGAAAAGTTGAGGTTGAAGGATTAAAAGGAGAATACTTGGAAGCGCTTAAAAGGCTGAAGAGTAGAAATTTAATAATTTCTGAAAAGAAAATTCTTAGAGAATTCCAATTAACCGATTTAGGGTCGAATTTGGTAAAAGAAAGCCCAAGGATCCAAGAAGAGGTTACAGCCCTAACAACAGACCTTATTTTAAGCGGAAAATGGAAAGAAGTAAAGCTCATAGAATACGATGTTGAGGTCGCCCCGCCAACTGTGTTTCCAGGAAAGAAACAAATTTATACAGAATTCATGGAAGAGGCTAGGAGGATCCTTCTATCCATGGGTTTCGAAGAATACGAAGGCCCATTGGTGGAAACAGAGTTCTGGAACTTCGATTTATTGTTCCAGGCCCAAGATCATCCAGCAAGGGAAATTCATGGAAGTTATTTGGTAAAAAATCCAGCTTTTGGAGATATAGAAGATCAAAGCCTTATGGAAAAAGTTAAAAAAACCCATGAAAACGGATGGATTACAGGATCCTCAGGCTGGGGTTATAGATGGAACCCAAAAATAGCGAAAAGGCTAGTTTTGAGAACTCAAACAACTGCCGTTTCTATGAGGTACCTATCAACCCATAAAAAAGCTCCTATTAAAATGTTTTGCTTATCAAGGGTGTTTAGACCGGACGTTTTGGATGCTAAGCACTCGATGGAGTTTACTCAATTGGAAGGCATAGTAGGAGATTATGGGATAACCATAAGACACTTGATGGGATTCTTAAAAGAATTCTCCAAAGCTTTAGGGTTGGGGGAAGTTAAATTCAAGCCTAGCTATTTCCCTTTTACTGAACCAAGCATAGAATCCTTCGTTAAGCATCCTGTTTTAGGATGGGTAGAATTCGTCGGATCTGGAATGTTCAGACCAGAAGTACTGAAGCCTCTAGGAATAGATTTTCCAGTTATCGCGTGGGGAATAGGCTTCGATAGATTAGCGATGATTCGCTTAGGAATAAACGATATCAGAGACCTTTACTCTAAAAGGCTGGACTGGCTTAGGAAAAAAGCTCTAACATGATGACGTGATCTCTTATGCCAACTATAAGCATTATGCATAAAGATCTATGCAGTCTACTTGGGTCAGAGATCTCGATAGAGGAAATGAAAAACAAGCTTTTCTCGTTAAAGTACGTGATAGAGGATGTAATCGAAGATGAAATCTTTATCGAAGTTACGGCGGATAGGCCAGATCTATTGAGCGTTGAAGGCATAGCAAGAGAATTGAAAGGCCTACTTAGAAAAGAAAAAGGAATTCCAAGGTACAAAATTTACAGAAGCGACGTTTCCGTAGAAGTTCTTCCTAGCATTAGAAACATTAGGCCTTACATAGCATGTTCCGTTTTAAAAAATGTAAGCCTTAACGATGAGGCTGTTAGGCAAATAATGCAGCTTCAAGAAAAGCTGCATGTTACATATTGCAGAGATAGGAAAAAAGTCTCTATAGGAGTCCATGAGCTCGATAAAGTCAAGCACAGGCTTTTCTACGCTGGAGTAAAGCCCGAAAAAATCAGGTTCGTTCCTTTGGATGAAGAAAAAGAGATGGATGGTAAAGAGATACTTGAGCAAACGCCTAAAGGTAGGGAGTACGGGCATTTGATAAAAGATTTTTCAAAGTATCCACTTCTTTACGATTCGGATGGAAGCGTACTATCAATGCCCCCAATCATAAACGGAGTACTTACTAGAGTAACTTCAAAAACAAAGAACCTGCTCTTAGACGTAACTGGAACAGATGAAGGCCTGGTCAACTTTGTAAACAACATAATGGTTACAAATATAGCTGAAAGGGGAGGAGCCATAGGAAAGGTGAAAATAATTTACCCGAATAAGCGTGTTATGGCTCCAGACTTGAGGGCTAAAAGAATCAGGATCAAAAAGGAATCCATCGAGAGGATAATCGGAATAAAACTCTCGAACGAGAGTTTATCGAGAACTTTAAGGATGATGCGTTACGATGTGGCGTTGGACCAAAAAAACACAATAATTGTGCTCATCCCTCCCT